>JAEEHZ010000137.1 GCA_016281115.1 Clostridiaceae bacterium
CCGTCAATTACGGTGGGAATAACAAATTCGTCCGTTACGCCGTCGGCATATGACATTTCAACAGCCTTAACAGCACTGTCACAATGGTTTCCCTCTCCGTAAACGATCGCGCTGTAAGCCTTTTCAACGCGTTCCCAGCGGTTGTCACGGTCCATTGCGTAGTATCTGCCCATTACGGTGGCAATTTTGCCCACTCCGATCTCAGCCGCTTTCTCTTCACATTCTCTTACAAAATCTGCTCCGCTGCTGGGCGGAACGTCGCGACCGTCGAGAAAAGCGTGTATGTATACTTCTTTTAAGCCCTTACGCTTTGCAAGTTCAAGTATTCTGTACATATGCGTGTTATGGCTGTGTACACCGCCGTCTGAGAGCAAACCGAAAAGGTGAAGCGCAGAATTATTCTTTATTGCATTATCAACTGCGCCTGAAAGTGCAGGATTTTCAAAAAAGTCCCCGTCTTTTATGGATTTCGTTATCCTTGTAAGCTCCTGATAAACAATTCTGCCTGCGCCGATATTTGTGTGTCCTACCTCACTGTTTCCCATTTGACCGTCGGGCAGACCTACGTCCATGCCGGAAGCGCCGATCTGCGTAATGGGGTTTGATGAGAACAATTTGTCAATATTCGGCTTTTTTGCCGCTTTAATTGCGTTGCCTTTTTCGGGTGCAATGCCAAATCCGTCAAGTATAATAAGTGCTAAAGGTTTTTTCATCTATTTGTTACCTCTCAATCTTATTATTTGGATGCCGATCTTACAAGCGCTTCAAAGTCAGCAGCCTTAAGAGACGCTCCGCCTATAAGACCGCCGTCTATATCTTCCCGAGACAGAAGTTCGTCGGCATTTGCAGGCTTCATAGAGCCGCCGTATTGTATCGTAACGCCGTCTGCTGCTTGCTTTGTGTAAAGGCTTTTAACAGTGCTTCTTATAAATCCGCAAACCTCGGCTGCCTGCTGTGATGTGGCAGTTCTGCCCGTGCCGATAGCCCATACAGGCTCATATGCGATTATTACATCTTTAAGCTGCTCTTCAGTAACGCCTTTAAGTGCGATCTTTGTCTGCATAGCTACGATCTCTTCGGTTATACCGTCATCTCGTTGTTCTAATGTTTCACCAACGCAGAGTATTACTTTAATTCCTGCGTTCAGCGCCGCCAATGTTCTTTTGTTTACGGTCAAATCTGTTTCACCGAAATACTGTCTTCTTTCACTGTGACCTATAATTACATATTCAACGCCCATCTCTGTGAGCATATCTGCAGATATTTCTCCTGTAAATGCGCCGCTTTTCTCAAAGTGACAATTTTGCGCACCAACCTTGATATTTGTTCCTTGCGTGAGTTCGAGTGCTGTTTCGAGGTTTGTAAACGGCACACAGATTATAACTTCGCAATCTGCGTTTTTGATTATTTCACTTTGTTTAAGCTCATTTATAAGCTCTGCGGCTTCAGCGCGGTTTTTGTTCATTTTCCAGTTTCCTGCCAATATGGCTTTGCGTAAATTTTTATTCATAATGTTATTCACTCCTGTCAGCACACTGCAAGCCTCTCCCGAATAAAAACAGGGGAGAGGCTATGCGATTTTTGCTGTTATTTTATTGTTTATATATTATTATTTTTCGTTAAGGCAAGCTATACCCGGAAGTTCAAGACCCTCCAAAAACTCAAGAGAAGCGCCGCCGCCTGTTGATATATGAGTCATCTTGTCTGCGAAGCCGAGCTTTTCAATAGCCGCTGCGCTGTCGCCGCCGCCGATAATTGATATCGCTCCGCTTTCTGCAATTGCTTTTGCAACTGCAATCGTACCGCCTGCAAAGTTATCCCACTCGGAAACGCCCATAGGACCGTTCCAAACTACAGTTGCCGCGTCTTTAATTGCGTCTGCAAATATCTTTCTTGTTTCTTCACCTATATCAAGTCCCATCCAGCCATCGGGTATCTCTGTTGAAGGTACATATTTGGACTCTGCGTCGGGAGCGTATTCGGTAGCGACCTTAGTGTCAACAGGCAAGAGAAATTTAACACCCTTTTGCTTTGCTTTATCCATCATTTTAAGAGCCATTTCACATTTGTCTTCTTCGCAAAGGGATGTTCCCACGCTGTATCCCTGAGCTTTCATAAATGTATAAGACATACCGCCGCCTATGATAAGAATATCAACTTTGTCAAGCAGATTGTTAATAACGCCTATTTTATCGCTGACCTTTGCGCCGCCGAGAATAGCAGCAAAAGGTCTCTTGGGCTCTGTAAGCGCGCCGCCCATCACGGCTATTTCTTTTTGAATAAGATAACCGCATACGGCAGGCAAATAATCTGCAACTCCGGCAGTGGATGCGTGTGCGCGGTGAGCCGTACCGAAAGCATCGTTTACATATATCTCAGCCATAGAAGCCAATTCTTTAGCGAATGCGGGGTCGTTCTTTTCTTCTTCTTTGTGGAAACGAACGTTTTCTATAAGTTCAACTTCGCCCTCTTTAAGTGAAGCCGCAATTGATTTCGCACTTTCACCGATAACATCTTTAGCCATTTTAACTTCCATACCCAAAGCTTTTGACAAATACGCCGCAACGGGTGCCAAAGAATATTTCATATTGAATTCGCCCTTGGGTCTGCCGAGGTGAGAGCAAAGTATAACTTTTGCGTTTTTGCTTAAAAGATATTTTATTGTTTTAAGCGCCTCGTCTATACGCTTCGTGTCTGTAATGTTGCCGTCTGCGTCAAACGGAACGTTAAAATCACAGCGAACAAGGACTCTCTTACCGCTTACATCGATATCTTCTACAGATTTTTTGTTTAAGTAATTCATTATATATTCTCCTTTTCGATAAAAAATTAACAAATCAACACAAACGCTATTTTACCCCAAATAATTGTTTTTTTCAATAGTTTTATCAAATAATTTAACACAATTTAACAGCTTTATCCGAATACATTATAAAATTTGCTGTTACTGACATATCTCACTGAGGATGTCTCCTACTGAATCACGGATGACAAGCTCTGCGTACCGGTCATAGGGAGTGGGGGAATAGTTGATTATAACAAGATGATTTCCTCTGTACGCATTTATCAAAGACGCGGCCGGCTGTACCACAAGCGATGTTCCTCCGACAATAAGCACGTCTGCGCGCTCAATGTGAAGCTCAGCCTGCAAAAATGTGTTATTGTCAAGCCCTTCTCCGTAAAGCACAACATCCGGGCGAATTATTCCGCCGCATTTTTCACAGCGTGGTATTCCTTTTGAATTAAGAATATGATCCGGCGGATATTTGTCCCTACACAAAGAACAGTAATTGCGCTTTACACTGCCGTGAAGTTCAAACACAGTTTTGCTCCCTGCAAGCTGATGAAGCCCGTCTATGTTCTGTGTTACTACTGCGGTGAGCTTGCCGGTTTTCTCTAAATCGGCAAGCGCCCTGTGGGCATTGTTTGGTTTTGCATTTGGGTAGAGCATAGCATTTCTGTAATAATCGAAAAACAACTCAGGTTCACGCATAAGGCAGGTGTTACTTAGTAAATATTCGGCAGGCATACCGTAGTTGTCGGCATCTTGTGCGTACAGTCCGTTTGTGCCGCGAAAATCGGGTATACCGCTTTCGGTGGACACACCCGCACCGCCGAAGAATACTACTCTTTTTGACACTGAAAGTATGTTTTTGAGTGTATTTGCTTTTTCGATGTTTTCGGGTTTCATTACGTACACATCCTTTATTTTAGGTATTTTAAAATTTCAGAGATATTATACACCATTTTTTACAAGCTTTAAAGGTTATGTAGGCATTTAATTTAAGTAATTTAAAATTCTAAAATTAAATAATTAGAAAAAATCTATTGACAACACGGGCAAAATATGATATCATCATCTGCGTTGTACGGAGAGGTGTCCGAGCGGTTTAAGGAGCTAGTCTTGAAAACTAGTGATTCCGAAAGGAACCAAGGGTTCGAATCCCTTCCTCTCCGCCACTTAAAAACTTTCACCATTAAACGGAGGATTACTCAAGTGGTGAAGAGGCTCCCCTGCTAAGGGAGTAGGTCGGGTAACCGGCGCGAGAGTTCGAATCTCTTGTCCTCCGCCAGAAAAAAGCACGCTGCGGCGTGCTTTTTTCAATGAAATTCGTTCCTTACGGAACGAGTGAAATATGCCTGCGGCATATGAAATACGCAACGCGTATGAAATGTGCTTCGCACATGAAGGAACGAATTTTATCTCACATTTTGCCGACGGCAAAATATTTCATAATCCGAAGGATTATTTCATATTGCGCAGCAATATTTCATTTAATATGCTATAATGTTTCAGCGGTGATTTGGATGAAAGAAAATAAGCTTGTTGATTTGTCTATGGATTTTTCTGTTAAAATATTAAAGCTATGCGAAACTGTAAAAGGGCATTATTCGCTTGTTAATCAATTGGAACGTTCCGGCACCTCCATCGGGGCAAACATCCACGAAGCCAATTATGCCCACAGCAAAGCTGATTTCGTTGCCAAACTGCAAATCGCATTGAAAGAGTGTTATGAAACGGAGTATTGGCTTGAACTGTTTTCCAAATCAGAATTGACAGATAAATCCTTATTTAAACCGCTGTTTGATCAGTGTGGGACAATCCGCAGGATATTGATTGCTTCCATAAATACGGCAAAGCAGACGGACAATCAACGAAGTAATTTCTCACCATCGGTCAGCTTTTGAGAAAGCAGCTGAAAGCGAGGCGCAGCTATGTCAAAATATCTTGTAACCGGCGCAGGCGGGGGTATGGGCTCCGCTATCTGCCGCGCCCTGATAGATCGCGGGCACGAGGTAGTCGGGCTCGACATTGCCGAGCCGCATGAGCCTTGCTGCTCTTTTATCCGCGCTGACCTGGCAAACCCCGCCTCTCTCGAGAAAGCGTTTTCAAAAATCGAAAGGCTTGACGGCGTCGTCCACGCCGCCGGGCTATACGATCTAAACTCCCTCGTCGAGATGGGCGAGGATGAGTTTTTGAGGATTTTTAACGTAAACCTCTTCGGCGTAGCCCGCGTAAATCGGCTTGCCGTCCCGCTCCTAAGCGAAAACGCCCGGATAGTCATCATAACGAGCGAGCTTGCGCCCCTCGATCCCCTGCCGTTTACGGGCATCTACGCCGTGACGAAGGCGGCGCTTGACAAATACGCCTTCTCGCTCGCGATGGAGCTTCAGCTTCTCGGCGTCTCCGTCTCGGTAGTCCGTCCCGGCGCGGTGGATACCGGTATGCTCCCCGCCTCGATGCGGGCTCTCGATCGCTTTGTTGAAGAAACAAAGCTTTATTCCGTAAACGCGGAGCGCTTCAAAAAGATAGTCGCGGGCTTTGAGTCGCACACGGTATCGCCCCAAAAGCTCGCAGAGCGCGTCCTTCGCCCGCTCGAGGCGAAGCGCCCGCGCTTCGTTTACAGCCTGAACAGAAATCCGCTTCTTATGCTGCTTAGCGCCCTTCCCCGCAGTCTCCAGCTTTTTGTAATACGGAAGCTAATATCATAAAATAAGCCAAACGGGCGGGGATGATCCCCGCCCGTTTGGCTTATTAGAC
>JAEEHZ010000138.1 GCA_016281115.1 Clostridiaceae bacterium
CAACTGGCACGTCGGCGTTATAGGAATAGTTGCCGCGAGACTTAAAGAGATATACGGAAAGCCCGTAATCGTAATTTCGAAAAACGGTGACAGCGCGCAGGGTTCCTGCAGAAGTATAGAAGGCTTTTCAATTTGTGACGCACTGTTTTACTGCAGTGAACTGCTCGAGCATTGCGGCGGACATCCCATGGCGGCGGGCTTTGGACTTAAATGTGTGAATATAGATAAATTCATTGAAAAAATAGAAGCTTACGCTGCTGAATTTGAAATGCCGTATCCGTTTTTGGATATCGACATCAAGCTGCGCCCTGAAATACTCGGAACAGAGCTTGTTGACAATATTTGTATGCTTGAGCCGTTCGGCGCGGGCAATCCCGAACCGCTGTTCGGAATATATAATTCCGTGATAGAAAGCATTACGCCCATCGGCGGAGGAAAGCATATAAGACTCGGTCTTAAAAGAGATAATATAAGATTTACCGCTGTTAAATTTTCTCAAACGGTAGAGCAATTCAACTATTTAACAGGCGATAAGGTAGATCTTGCTGTTAATCTCGGCGTTAATGAGTATAATAATAACAAATATCTGTCTGTAATAATAAGGGACATGCGCACATCGGAGTTTGATACCGACGCAGCCCTTTATGCGTATCGTTTATATGATAAACTTTGTTCGGATAACGAACTGACAGAACAAGAATCGCTTGAGCTTGCGCCGTCAAGAAACGATTTCGCGCAGCTTTACCGATTCTTAAAAACCTGCCCCAGAGAGCAGTACACAATAGACGGTATTTGCAGTTTGATGAAGCTTGAAGCAAAAAACTGCGGTAAAATTGCGGTAATGCTTGACGCAATGTGCCAAACCGGATTAATTGACACAAAAGTAATTGCAGATAAATATAATATAAAAATCAATAATGTTTCTCAAAAGGTAGATCTGAACACAGCTCCTATAATTATGAGGATCAACGAAAAACTGCAAGGGAGGTAAAAAAGGCTATGGCTGCTTACGGAACAAAGTTCTATCAAGATTATGAAGAATTAAAAAGAATGCTAAAGGAAAGCGGTCAGGATTACGATATGGATCTTATCGACAAAGCTTATAAGCTTGCCGATGAGATGCACGGCGACCAAAGACGTGTGTCGGGCGTGCCGTATATACTGCACCCAACATCTGTTGCGTGCATACTTGCAGAGCTCGGTATGGACAGTGAGTCTATAGCCGCAGCCCTTTTGCACGACGTTGTAGAAGATACTCCCGTTACCTTAGAGCAGATAAAGTCTATGTTCGGCAAAGACATAGCAAAACTGATAAACGGTGTAACAAAGCTTAAAAAGCTGCCTACAAGCTCCAAAGAGGAGCAGCAGGCGGAAAATGTCCGCAAAATGTTTATCGCGATGGCGGATGACATAAGAGTTATCATCATAAAGCTTGCAGACCGTCTGCACAATATGCGCACTATTGACTGTATGCGCGAGCAAAAAAGGCGTGATATCGCGCGTGAGACTATGGAGCTTTACGCTCCCATTGCGCACAGACTGGGTATCCGCCCCATAAAAGAAGAAATGGAAGATCTGTCTCTCCATTATCTTGATCCCATAGGATATAAAGAGATAGAAGATAAGCTCAATAAGCTGAAAGAAGACAGAGCGGAATTTTTGGAGCGTATAAAGATCACCGTTGCAAACCGTGTTCACGAGGTTATGCCCCATGCCAAGATAGAGGGCAGGGTGAAAAGTATAAACGGCATTTACCGGAAAACTATAATGCAGGGCAAAAGTTTTGAAGAAATATACGATATATTTGCCGTGAGAGTAATTGTAGATACCGTCGCCGAATGTTATCACGTAATGGGTATAATTCACGACCAGTTTCAGCCGCTGCCGAACAGATTCAAAGATTATATTTCAATGCCGAAGCCAAATAACTACCGCTCGCTTCATACAACGGTGGTAGATAAAGAGGCAATACCGTTTGAGGTTCAAATAAGAACATTTGAGATGCACCAAACTGCAGAATACGGTATCGCGGCGCACTGGAAATATAAATTAAAGCTTTCTAAAAAAGACCATTTTGAAGAGCGCATTGCCTGGGTTCGCAGAATGCTTGAAAACCAGCAGGACAGCGAAGACAGCTCCGCCCTTTTGGGAAGCATAAAAACAGAGCTTGCCGCCGACGAGGTGTTTGTGTTTACGCCTAAAGGCGACCTTATCAGCCTGCCTGCAGGTTCTACCACAATAGATATGGCGTATGCGATACACTCAGAGGTTGGCAACCGTATGATAGGCGCAAAGGTCGACCAGAGGATAGTGCCTATCGACTATCAGGTTAAAACAGGCGAAATAATAGAGATAATCACGGCGAAAGAAGGCGGACCGAAGCGCGACTGGCTAAATATTGTAAAAACAAGCGAAGCCAGAAGTAAAATACGCAGTTGGTTCAAGCGTGAGCGCAGAGATGAGAATATTATCGAGGGCAAGGCGGAATTGATGCGCGAACTCAAAAAGAACAGTCTTCTTGTGCCTGAAGATGAGCTTCCCGCTTTGCTCAAACCCGTTATGCAGCGTCAGCACTGCGCCGGCTTCGACGATTTTTGCGCAGCGATTGGTTACGGCGGAATTCAGCTTTGGAAATGTCTGCCCAAGATCAAAGAAGAATACCAAAAGAATGTCGAACCGGAAAAACCCCGCGCCATGCAGGAAGCACAAATGCGCGTGGAAGAGATCGTTCCTAAAAAAATTCGCAACGGAATTATTGTTGAAGGACTTGACGACGTACTTATAAAATTTGCGGGCTGCTGCAACCCGTTGCCGGGTGATGATATAGTAGGATTTATTACAAGAGGACACGGCTTATCTGTACACAAAACAAGCTGCTCTAATGTTCCCAAGGATATAACGGCTGACGACCAAAAGGATCGCTGGATAAAGGTTAAGTGGGATACTGATGTTAAAGACACGTTCAGCGCGACGCTTGAAATATGCGCTTATGACAGAACGGGACTTTTGGCCGATGTTACAAATCAACTTTCGCTTATGCACATATTCATTACCGCTTTGCACTCAAAGGAGGCAAATGACAAGGATAACGGACTCACATCGGTTTATGTTACGGTGTCCGTTAACGGAAAAGACCATTTAAGAGTTGTTATCCAGCGGCTTATGAAGATTAAAGGCATTGTGTCGGTAGACAGGATTTGATAATATATGAAGGCAGTAATACAAAGATGTGCCCGTGCCTGCGTTACGGTAGACGGTAGGGTAACGGGAAAGATAGATAAAGGTTTTGCCGTATTGCTCGGTATAGAACAAGGCGACGAAATACCTCACGCAAACGCCGTTGCAGATAAGATATACTCTATGCGCATATTCTGTGACGAAAACGGTAAAATAAATCTCTCGCTCAAAGATGTGGGCGGCAATGTGCTCGTTATTTCAAACTTTACGCTGTGCGCCGACTGCTCGCACGGAAACAGACCGTATTTCGGGGAAGCGGCAGAGCCCGAAAAAGCAGAACAATTGTATAATTATTTTTGCGACAGATTATCCAGGAAAGTAAATGTGC
>JAEEHZ010000139.1 GCA_016281115.1 Clostridiaceae bacterium
GCGAACAAATGGTGCAAAAGATAGCTTTAGAGGCAACCGTTATACGGGAAGTTTAGTACTTCCTCAAAATGAGGAAGTACCAAATCGCAAATCAACGGCAAAAAGAATTGCTGACGAATATGGTATTGGTCACGCTTCTGCTGAGCGTGCTGAGCATTTTGTTGATGGTCTAGATGCCGCTGAAGAAGAAATACCCGGAATAACACAAGAAATACTTTCCGGAAGAATTATACCCACAAAAAAGATGTTATAAAATTTGGCAAAGAATAAGACGCGGAACAGCGATATTTGATTTTGATAATAAAAAAGTGGGGGCAGTTATTATAAAATGATATTGAACGTTTTTAAATGCTGTGATATACTGATGTACAGATTAAGTCAGGGGGAATCGGTATGTTTAAGCACAAACACATCATACGACAAATATCTGCATTTGATATCATCGCTTCTGCCTCAGGAGAGTATGGCGCATGGCGATTTTCTTTTGACGCTACCGATCCGTCCAAGGAATATCTCGTTGAAGAAACGAAGCAGGACGACTGCGCGATATATCATCAGGCAATGTGTGTTCTTTACGGAGAAAACTACCACCGTGAATCCAACTGCGACAAGCTGAAAGACGCATTGGTATATATTGATTTCTCCGGCACATTTAATATGCGTAGAGCTACACATGGAAGCTATGTTGCAAACAAAGCGGAGGGGATGCTCGGCAAAGACGGTATCACGCTTGATTTCGGGCGCGGTCCGGCAAAATATCTCGCCTTTGAACGTTCGGCAAATATGAGCCGTAACAGCGTTCTGTCTTTCGTCAGAGCTGATCTTTATGAGCCGCTTCGTGAGCGTATGATGCTCGGAATGAAAATCGGCAAGTGTCAGCTTGCCAAGCTATACGCATATAACGCGCTTATGTACACAAGCGGCAGAAGAATTGACGATCTGTATCTGCTCTCAGAAAAGAAAATCATCGTTATTGATAACCCGAAAAGCGTTGTAAAGAATGCAAGCATAGTCACGGTTGAGGACGACGGAAGCGATAAGGCGATGCGTAAATATTCCCGCGTGGAAAAAACCGCCGATGTGGAGGTACTTGAGTTTGACGGCGAGGGTATCGTTTCAAAGGAACTGGCGTATTTTTTTGATCCGAGTGGCGCGCACCACTCTTTTCAGATACGACTGCCGTATATCAAGGGCATAGTCCACGAAATCGACCTAAAAGACCTCTTTTCAAGGCTAAAAGTACCGAAAATCAAAGATATTTGGGGTGTGGAGCATGATGTTAATGATGTCCAAATGATTCTCACCAAAAGTATGTTTAAGGGTTTCGGGTGGATGACCGAAAACGGGCTTAGTTGGGCGCAGTATCTCGAACGTTGCCGTAAGTATAATCACGCACTGTATATCTCCGGCACGGACAAGGCGAATTGTAAAGCGACAACTGAACTGAATTATCAATTCCTCAACACTCTTGCGCTGACTGAAGAAGAGTTTCGCCCGTTGGACCTTCTGCTCGGTTGGAATCAATCTCCCGAAAGTGATCCTCGTCACTGGCTGACGAAAACAACTGAAAGCGCGTATTACGATTACTGCGCGAACGCCGAAACGCGGCTTTCATATTTTCTGAAAGACCTGAATAACGATGAACTTGAGATTGCAGACCGCCGCCGCATACGCGCTGAACTGCTTCAGAAAAATCCGCTGTTTCTTGAAGAGCCCATTTTTACAAAAGAGCTTTCCGATAACGCAGAAAGTATACGGAGCAAGTACGCTGTCGGTAAATTGCTTGTTGCCGGCGATACGCGCTATCTCTCGGACGATCTGATCCGTCTCCTTGCGTATATAGTAAAAACATCCGTAGGTGAGGGCAAAGCGTATCAAACGCTTACGGCGGAAGAATTGCACGGCAACGAGATATATGCGCCGTGTCCTACATACGAGGAACAGCCGTATTATACACTCCTGCGCAGTCCGCATATAGCGAGAAACGAAGAAGCGTTTGTATATCCTATGACAACGGTCAGTACAATAAGAAAGAAATATCTTTCTCATTTGTATTACGTCCTTATGGTTGATTCTCGCTCGCTGATTCCCGAACGGCTTGGCGGCGCGGATTATGACGGAGATCTTGTTAAAACTATCGCCGATCCGCTTGTAAACGATTGCGCAAAGCGCGGATATGATAACGGCAAATCCCTGCCGGTACTCAAAATTCCTGCGGCTGAGCCGCTTATTGCCGATGCGCAGGATTGGGATGCTCGCGCGAAAGCAGTAAAAAGTACTTTTTCTTCCCGTGTAGGGCAAATCAGCAATGCTGCACTTCGTTTTGGTATTGTCGCTTACGACGAGAATAACGAGGATGAAATGCGTGACCAAAGCCGTATGGACACCGAGGCACTTGCCATTCTTACAGGACTTGAAATCGACTCGGCGAAAAGCGGTGTCAAACCCGATTTGACCGAATATCTTTACGGTAAAATCACGAAAAAGAGTTTATTCCTCAGATATAAATCAATCTCCAAAGACAACCGTGAACGCAAGTGGTATGAGCCTACAAAAGACAGAGACATAAAAGATTTTATAGAAAGTGTTGACTGGGATGAAGTCAGCTCAAATATGGAGCGTTTGCCGTATTACGCATATACGCTCGGCACGGATACGGTAAATCACAAGCCAAAACCTGCTGACGATGAAAAGCTCTTTGCTTTTGCAGCGGAACCGGGGTGGAAAGAAAAGCTCGATCTGTTCACTATGGAACGGGTGAAAGCGATCATTTCGGCATATCATGCGGCGGACGCGCGTATTCGCCATATTAAACATCTGTCTACCGAACTCAAGCGCAAAAAAGATGTTACGCGTATCCTTTTTTCGCGTGGACAGCTCGAAGAAGTAGACGCGGACACGCTGTATGGCATATTCGATAACGCGTCGCCTCAGCAGATACGCAAAGCAAGGATCGCGCTTACAGAACAGCACTGGTATCTTACACCGAAGAATGATAGGGAGATCGCGTGGTATTCCATAGTACCGTCGGGCGTGAGCAGTGAGTATCTTAATATCTTCTGTGATTTCAGAAACGGCGGTTACCGACTGCTCGGTGACATTATCTGCGATTTAGATGAATTGTATTCCAACAGAGAAATTATCAGGGAAATTATAAAATGTGACGATTCACCGGAGTTGAAACTGATTCTGAACGGCATTTTAAGCGCCGCCGATTACAAGGAAGTAATCATAAAGAAATGCATCTCACTGCTGTCGCCACCGGACAGGCATAAACTACGCGTCGATCCTGAAGAAGCGGTAAAGTGCGCTATCGCGCTCGGTGAGCGGAGATTTGTTCTTGAGGTTTTGCCGTATGCTGCGCTTTCGCTGACGGTCGGACCTGCTAAACTTAAGAAACGGAGGTTATTCGGCAGATGACAAACGAATGGGCTGAATTTAAAGAATATACAGATAAGCCGCAGTACACATCCAAGAGTAAGAATGATAAAACATATATGGGACGTTTCACCTTCGACATGATAAAAGATTTTACCGGTTTTAACCGTATCTTTACAATTCTTGCGCGCGGATATCTATTCCACGACAAGGACGGAAATCTTCTTCACGGTGATCCTTATGACAGAATTGAGTATACAAAAAAAGCGCTGTGCGCATGGTGTAGTGTTCCCGACAGAAGTATAAATCCAAAGGTAAAAGTAGATTACAGGGAGTTGACAGATGAGTTTCCCGAACTGGTGGACTCTAAAGGCAATGGATGGTTTATCCGCCATATAAAGAACCTTTTCAAATTTTGCAACGAACATTTCGAGCTTCTCAGCAAACCGGTACAGCGTAGTTTTGACAATGTTTCATCAGGTTATACGATGCAATGGAAAAAACGTGTCGGACATTTTTTGGTGCCGATTTTTGCGCGAAATACCAAAAGCGCATGGGGTACGCGTTTCGATGATGTAATCGCCGATGCGCTTGAAGCGGGACCGCTTCGCACTGAGGAATATGTATTGCCGGATGAGATCAAGCGCAAACTGAGCGAATGTGAAATACCGAATAAATGCAGGCGCAACGCGGAAGACCTGACAGCGTTTTACTACGCCAACAAGCAGGATGACTTTGATTGGGTTGTACTTCCGATTGTGAACTTCAACGCATACTATCGCTCTACTACCTTTGAAAAAAATCATCTGCCAATCCTTCCGAAGAATATTTTTATGCGCGAGAGGATTCACGGACTGTGTAGATTCAAGGTTGTTCTGTATTAAAACAACTGCCCCCACTTTTGAAAGATCGTCAAAAGTGGGGGCAGTTAGTATAAAATGCATTTTAATCCTTTTTACATATGTTGGAGAAGTGAAAATACAGAAAGCAATAGATCCCTTTTAAAATGCAGGCAGCAAAATAATTGCCGATGTCAAATTGAAATGTATCAGTTTGACATCGGCAATTTAATTACCTTTACTTTTTACCCTTTATAACTCTATCGGGAAATACTGATGCGTTTATCAAATCGGCAGCATCCACATCTAAGGCATCAGAAATACTGAAAAGAACATCAACCGAAAAGCTTTTCGCCATTCCCGGAGCCTCTATAGAACTAATAAGTGAACGGCTGATACCTGCTTTTTCGGCTAACTTTTCCTGAGACAAACCGCGCATTTTACGAAGTGTTGATATTGCGATACCAAGTTGAATCAATCTGTCTCTATTGTTGAAATTAACATTTTTGTACATTGTAACACCAGCCCGCCTTTCACAACTATTATACTTTTTGAACGTCACGGATTCAGTATTCATATAAAAGCACTTGATTTTATTTGTGAGCAAATATATAATGATTGTAGTATAATCACTTAAATAATATGCAAGTGAGGTTAGCAATAATATTTGAACAGTCTAATGAATAATTATGCCGTGTGTTTTTCCGGACATAGAAAAATACCACCGGAAGAAATCCCAATGGTATCCAAAAGATTAAGAGATGCTTTGATTGAGTGTATCGAAAACGGTTATTGCTTTTTTGGTGCGGGAGGGGCATTGGGGTTTGATGCACTCGCAGCACAAGCAGTTTTAGAGTTAAAGGTTGAATATCCACATATCAGATTAATTCTTGTGCTTCCTTGCCGTGACCAAACAAGATGGTGGAAAGAAACTGATATTACGGAATACGAAAGAATTAAATCAGAGGCAGATAAGGTGGTTTATACCGCTGAACAATACTATTCAGGTTGTATGCACAAGAGAAACAGGCATCTGGTAGATAACAGCAGCCTGTGCATTTGCTACTTAAAAAAGCACAGCGGAGGAACGGCGTATACCGTCCACTATGCTGAAAAATGTGGGCTTAAAATAATTAATATTGCTGAATAAAATAAAAAAATGGCACCATTTGGCACCAGAACGCTGTTGAAAAGATTCGTAGAATAATCAATTCTAAGAACTACACTTCACCCATATTTTACCCCTACATTATATCGAAAATTGACATTATTGTCAATTAATCTACACGGTTGTTTTACAATATAATCAAAGAAATTTAAGATTTTTTTATATTGGCTGTAAAATACATACGGACTTTATATTTTGACATTATTTATTAAACTATTCATGGTCAAAATAATGGTCTGAAGTTATGATACGGAGGAATTATCATGCCAAGAAGAGGCGAAAATATCAGAAAAAGAAAAGACGGTCGATGGGAAGCAAGGTTTATTAAGAAATACAATGGTGAGGGTAGAGCTGTGTATGGTTCGGTTTACGGTAAAACTTATTTTGAAGTCAAGAGAAAGCAGACTGAAATGCTTAAGAAACTATCAGAAAACGCACTCCCGATAAACGATCATGAAATGACATTCAGGGAAGTGCTATTTTTATGGTTAAGCAGTAACAAACTGAAGTTGAAAGATCAGACATATGCAAAGTATACGTATCTGATTGAGAATCATATTATCCCTTCTCTGGGAAATACTAAAATTAGGAAATTGGACAGTACCGCTATTAATGAATTTTTATATGATAAAAGTATAAACGGGCGGCTTGACGGAAAAGGCGGATTGTCTCCAAGTTATCTGCAAACGATAGCATTTATAATTAACTCAGCCGTTCAATTATCAGTGAAAGAGGGGTACAGAGGATTATTTTCAGGAGAGATAACAAAACCTAACAAGCGAATATGTAAGTCAGAACCCGACTTTTTATCAGTATATGAGCAATCTGTTTTAGAACAGCATTTACTGTCACAGCCGACAGAACGCAATGTCGGAATACTTCTGTCATTGTATATGGGGCTGCGTATAGGCGAGGTTTGCGGTTTGAAGTGGGATGATATTGATTTTACTGCCAAAACTATTCATGTAAAGCATACTGTTGAGCGGATAACAAACATAAACGCAAATCAAAACGACAACAAAACAATACTTGTTTTATGCGAACCCAAATCAATTACTTCAAATCGAATTATTCCTATACCTTCAAGAATTTTCCCTCTGCTGAATCGTTACAAAAACAACCGAGGATTTATAATAAAAGGAAAAACTTATGAGTATACAGATCCTCGTGTGTTTCAAAATTCATTTCACAAATGTTTAGATTCCTGCAAACTCCGCAGCATTAACTACCATTCTCTGAGACATACATTTGCAACAAGATGTATTGAAGCCGGTGTTGATATCAAATCTCTGAGTGAAATGTTAGGTCATTCAAGCGTTAATATTACTCTAAATACTTATGTCCATTCTTCACTTGAGCATAAAAGAAAACAGATTGAATTATTAAGCTCTATTTGTGGTCAATAAATAGGTCAAAACATCCGCAGAAATGCCAAAACAACGGCAATTTTGCGGATGCTTTCTTAGAATTGATTATTCTACGAAATAATTACAAGCATAGGAAGTGGAATTATGTTATTGCATTTTTTACGAGGAAATATAAATATCGCATTGAAGAATAAACATACTTTTTCGGAAGTATCTTTTACTAATCAATTACGGCTAAACGCGAGAGTAAAAAGCCGAGGATTCATAAATTCAACAGATGAAATAATGTCTTTGATCTGTGATACCAGTTAGTGGTTTAATGCTTACTTCCTATTATTATGGATTAATCCTTGTGAAATATGATTTCATCAAGCGTATTAAAAAATCGAGGACTACTAATTCAACGTAAAATACGACGTTTTGGTAACCCAATATTTTGTTGACTGTGACATGGATCTCGGATAAATGTTATTGAATAAAAAGGACGTGCAATAATGAAAAGAAAAATGATACTAAAACTATCATCAATTATACTATCAGCAGTACTTATGCTGTCGATTATCCCGCTTGGTACATTTACGGCGAGGGCAAATCAATCAGTCGCATATGCAGGTGGTTTTAATACAAACTATACTTTAACCGGTAATCCGGCAGATGATATTGTTGCTATTGCTGTCGCACAGGAAGGTCGAAATGGATCACAATTTGGTTACTCCGAAGGGTGGTGCGACAATTTTATATCTGACTGTGCAATATTAGCAGGATGTGCTAAAGCTGTTCCGCAGGGTGGCGATGTTTCTGATTTTCTGTATAATTTAGTTTCTGCAGGTGCCACAAAAGTATCAAGTCCCCAAAAAGGCGATGTCGTTATATTCTATTCCGGCTCCCTTGCTAAACATGCAGGACTTATGAAAGATAGTGTAAATTGTATTAATGGCAATTTTAATGGCACTAGCGATTACAACAGGTATGTGGCAACATATAGTTATTCAACAGTAAATAGTTATAATGGTTGGTGGTGTGAATTCTATAGACCAAAATATCATACTCATTCCTACGGTGCATGGCAGACGGTAACTGCTGCGACTTGTACCACCGCAGGCACTCAAAAATGTTATTGTGCTTGTGGTGACTCAAAAACACAGAGTATCCCCGCACTTGGACACTCATGGAACGATGGTGTTGTTACAAAACAGCCGACCTGTGAGGAAAAGGGTGTAAAGACTTATACTTGTACTCGTTCCTCGTGCGGTGCTACAAGAACCGAAGATATCGCTCCTTTGGATCACGCATATGAAACGGTTACGGTCCCCGCAACTTGTACTGAAGACGCATACACAAGATTTACGTGTTCACACTGCCATAAAACATACACCGAGCCGTTAGACGGATGGTCCGAGTGGTCAGCCACACCACCTCCGGCAAACGCAAAAGATACCCGGCAGAAGACACAGTACCGTTACAAAACAAAAGAAACAAGCACGGGGACTGATCCGGAAAAATCCGGTTGGACTAAAGACCCTAACGGTACTACATGGAAAAAGACCGCAAGCGGTACGCACGTATATTTTTCACGCCCAAGCGGATTTAACAGCGGTGCGTATTCAAATTACGCTTCGAGTCCGCTTTCACCCTCTTCAACCGCAACAACGAAAAGAGAAGTTTCATCGGCTGCCCATAAATCATACATATACTGGCACTGGGCATTTCCTTATACCTACGGTGTAGGCACTAACACATATATCGGCAGTAATTACGGCGATACATGCCCATCCTATTCCGACGCGGCTACGGTGTGGGAAGCTTTTGAAAGCGACATTGATCTTACAGAACTAACATATAGCGACGGGTGCGTCAGGGTGCAGGGTCACAGCAACTATTCGTATAACTGGTTTAAGGTCGAAGTGTTCCAGCAAACGTATACCGATTACGCTAAACAGTACAGTTATTACAGATGGACAGACTGGTCGGCATGGCAGGATGAAGCGGTAGCATCAACTTCAGATAAACAGGTTGAGCAGCGCACCGTATACAGTTATATGAGTGATGATAACAAAGCCATCGGTCATAATCCCGGTGATTGGATAATTGACAAGGAACCCAGTGTCGGTGTTGAGGGTTCAAAGCATAAAGAGTGTACCAAATGCCATGCAGTTTTGGAAACCGTTACCATACCGGCACTTGACCCTGTAATTATCGGTGACCTTAACGGTGACGGGATTATTAACGGCAAAGACGGCATACTTTGTTCTCAGGCGCTTGTCGGATGGGATGTCGATTATTCGGAAGCTGCCGCTGACGTGAACGGTGACGGCAAATTCAACGGAAAAGACGGAATTCTGTTATTTCAGTATCTTGCCGGCTGGGATGTAGTTCTTGGATAGGAGTGAAACAACATGAAACATACTGTAAAAATTATCTCATTGATCGTTACTGTCTGCTGTTTGTTATCGTCTATCCTGATCAACGCAGACGCTATAAGAACCACATCCGCCCCTAAAATTTCATTGTCATCCGCCAACGGCAAACCCGGTGACGAAGTTTCCGTAAATGTTTCGATTTCAGGCAACCCCGGCATTGCGTATCTTAAATTAAAGATTGATTATGACTCGGATCTATCTGTTGTAAAAGCGGAAAACAA
>JAEEHZ010000001.1 GCA_016281115.1 Clostridiaceae bacterium
CGAAGGCGCTATTGACAACAGGACGATACAGGACGTTGACGGTAAGCTTATTTTCGTTTCTGATGACAACGTAAAAGTATATACAGGTTCGAACCCCCGAATAATAAGCTACAACCTGAACATGCCGAGATACGTAAACGCGGTGAGCGGAACGGACGGCAGGTGTTATTACCTGTACTGTGAAGACGGAAACAACAATAAAAAAATGTTTGTTTACGATATTTACGTCGACGAGTGGTCGGAGCAGTATGTAGATTATAAGGTGTTCGGCTTTGCGCACAACAAAAACGGAATGTATATGCTTATTGATGGATACGACGACGTTCCCGGCAGTCGATATATAAGCAGAATGGATACCGGAAACTATTCCGGTCAGACATGGAGCTTTGAGACGGACCTCATAACAAACGAGACAATAAATATTAAACATTTAGGGAAAATTCAGATGCTTGCGGACATGGCGGCACACTCGACGATTTCTGTTTATGTACTTTATGATAATGAGAAATTTTCGGGTTTAACCACTGCCGAGAAAGCAAAACATCTTGTATATTCTTACACTAACGGCAATTCTGCCTGTCGTAAGACAATAAGGGTAAAGACGAGAAACACGGCAAGCTACGGAATTAAGCTTCACATAGAAGGAACAGGATACACAAAACTTTACGAGCTTGAGCTGTTTATCGAAAACGGCGGTGATTTATATGCGTGAAGAAAACATTGAAAAGATGAATTTCAAGGAGCTTCGGAACGAAGTTCAATATCTCCGTGATGAGCTTGCCATGTTCAAGCGCAAGTTCAACGACATCATTTACAACCTCGATTCCGACAATTTCGGAAAGAGCTTTGTCGTCGCGCAGAACAATATGAAGGCGCAGATAAAGATAAATGCGCAAGAAATTGCGACGAAGGTGTCTACTGAAGATTTCAATTCTGAAATAACGCAGACTGCTGACAAAATAAGAAGCGTGGTTGCAAAAAGTTCTTTTGAAAATGAAGCTGAAGAAGTTTCAGATACGTCGGATTTTATTGATATAGATAAAATATATGTTATCAGAGAATACGTCAGCGGGACAAATTTTATAGAGAGCGAGACATATTATTTCTATAGCGGCACAGAATGGGAAGCGTTAAAGGGCACAGATTTGTATACATGTTTCGAGCAGAATGCTTCAGGGTTTAAGTTAAAAGGTGATGTTTCTGTTGACGGCGACGTTGTTGCAAATTCTCTACAAGGAGAAACGATAACCGGTACAACGATAAATGGTTCGACGATAAACAGCGGTTCAATTTATAGCGGGTTTTTTTCAGATTCTTCAAGTCAAAATAACAAATTGGTGTTAGACAGCAACGCTGTACATTTTATGAGA
This sequence comes from Clostridiaceae bacterium, assembly GCA_016281115.1. Taxonomy (GTDB): domain Bacteria; phylum Bacillota; class Clostridia; order Oscillospirales; family Acutalibacteraceae; genus JAEEHZ01. The sequence goes on from JAEEHZ010000001.1 coordinate 1,371, forward strand.
CATGGTTCATCGTCATCACTTATAGATTATTTTGCAATAACTTTTACCAATAATATCAATGATAAAAATATTGTTTTTACCGTGGCTCCGCCATCAACATCACCAGAAACTACGCTTGATTTTCTAAAAATATATAGGCAGTCTAATACTATATATGTAGAGCCGCACGGAAACTGGGATTTTTCAAGTCAGGATTGCAATATAACATGGGGCAATAATGCTCCTTCGTCTGTTGCTGTGTTCGGGTGATAATATATGGCAACTATTGATTATACGGTAACAGCTACAAGTATAAGTTTGCAACTTAAGTCGCTTGAGTCTACAGACAAAGGCAAAATTGTAGATTGGTATATAGCTCTTGACAAAAGTAATTATCCAGATGATTCAGACCCGGCCACTTATAACACTACTGCACAAGATATTATGAATCCTTGGGCTACTGATTCAACACCTGTTTTAGTCAGAGGACTTAACTTCAGTTTCAACATCAAGGTTCTGTGCGTTGTTAAAACTGCAGGCGGCGAACCTGTTACGAAACTTCGAGTGGGAGCAACTCATAGCCATGTTTCATTGTGGGACTGGGAAATCAGCAACGGTTCCGCAACAGCCGAACAGACGCTACAAGCGAAAAATGCAGTATATTATAAGACAGCGCCGGAAAACTTTAATTATAAGGTATGGAACGATTTGGTTGACAAAGTTTTGGATATACTTTGGGAAATCGGCGCCCTGTGGCAAATACGTTACGCAGGGTCCGCCAACACAAAAATGTCGCCCTCAGATAAAGTACTTACGGCTGTGAGGTTTAATTCGCTGATATATAACATCGAATTTCATTGCGGCGGTATCAATATACATATACCATTTGTAACTTCGGGAGTCGACAAAGTTTACGGAAGATACTTCTTAAGGATTGCAGAGTGCATAAATGATTGGATAGACCTAATTTCAATAAATTAAAAGGAGACTACGAAAATGAAAGTAAATTTCAAAGACAATGCGACAAGCTACGACTGTTCGGAGCCGGTAGAACAGAAAATATTCCGTTCGGGTATGCCGGCAGGCTGGGCGATTATGTTTCAGATTTTCGCCGATTTGAGTTCAACGGAAGTTGACGAAATCATCACGCCGGAAAGTATTTCGGAAATGACGTTTACGAACGAGAGCGAGGAAACTTTCATCGTAACTGGATATTCGAACATCACGGCATGCACGATAAGACACAGCGACACTTCAACGAGAATAGAAGTACAGTTTACCAAGATGGAAGGAGTGAACTAAAATGGCAATGGAACAATTCGGTAAAGAAACAAACGCTTTCAATTACGTTTACGAAAAGGCGCTTTCGGCGAACGAGACGGTCATTCTTGAGATGCCTAAGGTTTCTCCGAACAAAAAATGTATAAGCGAAATAGGTTGGCAGTCTGACGGCAGCGTTGCAATTTACGGTACGCTTTCGTCGAGCCCTGAAAGCGTCGGAACTCTATGGCAGCAGATACTCGAATACGACGACGTCAACAAGACAGTTACCGCTCTCAAAATAGTAAACAGCTCTACTGCCTGCAACGTAATTGTAAGAGTAATCTTTCAATAAGGGGTGATACTTATGACAGGAAATGTATCTAAATCTAAAGGCGGAAGTCATGTAGTCATTGATACTGACACAACACTCTCCGTAGCAGGAAAAGCAGCTGACGCAAAAGCAGCCGGTGATGCTTTACATCTTGTTGAAGATGAAATGTTCAGTTACACTCCTAAAGCGGTAGAATCGAACAAAAACAACAGGTATATGAATGATAACGGATTATATTCCAATAATTCCACATACCTCGTAAAACAATATCCGATAACTGCCGGAGCAGTATACAAGGTTGTTTCAGACGTTAAATTCCAATTTCAGGCGGACAACACTTTCCCGACAAGCGGTACTCCTACGAGAGTAGGAACAACTTACGGAGCAGGAACGTTTCTCGTTAAAGCACCGACAAATTCGACATATTTAATGGTATGTACTTTTACAAGCGGCAGCTCGGTTGCAGTATACTCTTCAAACAATTTGATAATTGAAAGACTTGATGAGCTTGAAGACAAAGCCGAACTCGAAACGCAAGTAAAAATCAATACTGCTCTTTCACGCGGCGGCCTGCAAAGCACAATGCGCTCCGGCTCGGTTACATACTATCACGTAGGTCCGAGCAGAACGTATACAACAATAAACGCAGCTTTAACCGCATGGGAAGCAGCAGAAAAACCTCCGGCAGTCGTATATGTCGATAACGGCGAATACAACGAAGTGGTGTATGTTGAAGACAGCACTATTTCGTTTATCGGCGAATCACGAGAGGGCACGATTCTGCGGACAACAAGCGGTAATTATAATGATGCGCCATTCAGAATTCATCACGGAAACGTTTACATCGCAAACTTCACGGTTATTGCAGACCATTCAGACACTCCGTCCATGGTACTTGATTCTGACACGTTATACGGATACGCGTTTCATATTGACGGCGGTTCTGTTGGCGGACTGGTTCATGTGTATAACTGTACCGCGATTTCGTATCAGGCTCCGGCTTTCGGCATGGGTACTATTCCCGGAAGCAAGATACGCATCGAAAACACGGACGCATATTGTTATACTCCCGGTACTGCAGGAAAGACGGCGAATAACGACTGTATTCTTTGCCATCTTGCAGACCCGTCCATCTATCCCAGCGAAAACCCGGAATCGCTTGAACTGATTAACGTCAACGCTTATACGGCAGCAACACCGTTCGTGCTTTTACTTAAGAGCAATCTGAGCAGCAAGACGTTAAATCTCACCGCAATCAATACAACTCTTGTAAATGCAGGAACTCCTGCCGGCTTGTTAA
>JAEEHZ010000140.1 GCA_016281115.1 Clostridiaceae bacterium
AAGATTGGATTGCAAAGCCCGACAAGACCACGAAAGAACACCCTTTCGGAAAGTACGCAAGTGTAAAGATTATTACACCTGTTGATATGGTACAAGCATATAAGAAGTTTGGCGAAGGTGCGCTTGCTGTGTGTGATAAGATTTACGGAAACGGCATTATTATGCAAGACCTTGATTATAGCAACGGGTCGAACCCGAACGCACAGGGCAGAACAGAAAAGAAAGAATACCCACTTGAAATTGAGTATTACGGCGATGAGAATTTTGCAAAGGAACTGTTCGCCGTTGTTGGTAGTGGTATGGGCTTGTCTGATTACAGAACGAAGCGTGTACCCGATACAGCAAAGCACGCTTTTGACGAAATTAAGCTGACAGGTGCAGACGCAAATTATTACGCAAGATAAGGTGTAACACACGAAATAAACACGCTACCACCGTTTTTAAGCGACTTTAAGCGTGCAAGTGTATAAGAACACTATGACAGCACAAAACACGCTTAAAACGCAAAATACAGCGTTATACACGGCTTCAAAAAGGCATTGTTTTAACTTACTTTCTTATAACGGCAGGCTGATTGCTATTTAGTAGCGGTTGGCTTGCTGTTTTTATGTGATACTGTGTAAAAATAGCGTATAGTTTATTTTAGAATTTGAAAGCACGTTGATTTATTAAAAAATAGACTTGTAAAACGCATTTATTTACATTTTGTAAATTAAGTTATTGACTTTATTTTGAAATTGTGTTATATTATAAGCGTAGCAATACACATAGCAGACAGAAAGGCGGTAAAGCGTATGACTAAAGGACAGAATATAGCGTATGTGCGTGTAAGCACAGTTGATCAGAACGAAGCCCGACAGATTGAAGCACTTGAAAAGCACGGTATTGGTAAGTGGTTTATTGAAAAGGTAAGCGGAAAGAACACGAAAAGACCACAGTTACAGAAAATGCTTGAATTTGTGCGTGAGGGCGATACTATTTACATTCACGATTTAAGCAGACTGGCACGAAGCACAAAGGACTTGCTTGATATTGTGGAACAGTTACAGGCGAAGGGCGTACACCTTGTAAGCAATAAAGAAAACATTGATACGAACACGCCGACAGGAAAGCTAATGCTTACAATGATTGGTGCTATTGCAGAATTTGAACGTGCTAACCTACTTGAAAGACAGCGTGAAGGAATAGCGATAGCAAAGAAGCAAGGCAAGTACAAGGGCAGAAAGCCTGTAAACGTGGACAAAGACACATTTACAGCACAGTACGAAAGATACCAGAAGCGTGAAATTAACAAAGGCGAACTTGCAAAGATACTTGATGTAAGCAGACCCACACTTGATAAGCTGATTGCAGAATACGCCGTGTAAGGCACTCAAAACACTATAAAAACGAAAGGGGCGAAAGCCTATGAAAAGGACACAGGACAGCACTTCCCGATTAGCTGTTGCGTACTGCCGTGTGTCGACCGACCACGAAGAACAGAAAAAAAGCATACAGGAACAGCAGGCGGAATGGTTAGAAAAGTTTGCGGAGACAGGTTCAAGAAATGCGCAAGTAGGGCTGTTATGTCACAGGGAAATAAAGCGGATTGACGAAAACGGCAAGGCTGTAAAAGGCAAGCTGATTATTGAACCACGCACGGATGGACTGTACATTGATGAAGGCATAAGCGGAAAGTCGTTACAGAACAGAAAAGCCTTCCAACAGATGATACAGGACGCTAAACTTAAAAAGTTTGATATGATTTACGTTGAGGACGTAAGCCGTTTTAGCCGTAGTATGGAAGACGGATATTTAGCAATTAAAGACTTGCGTGATATAGGCGTGGGTGTATACTTTCGCAAAGAGGGGTGGGATAGTTTAGACCTGTCAAAAGACTTTGAATTGCAGTTACGATTAAGTATTGCACAGGAAGAAAACAGAAGCAAAAGCGACCGTGTAAAATGGGCGTTAGACAGATTAAGACAAAAAGGCGGTTGGTCAAGTACGCCTGCTTATGGTTACGATAAAGTAGACGGCTTTTTACAGGTAAACCCTACCGAAGCAGAATATGTTAAACTTGTATTCAAGTGGTTTTTAGAAGAACACTGGGGACAAGGGAAAATAGCAAGAAAGCTGAACGAAATAAATGCACCAACAAAAAGGGGCGGTGCGTGGCGTGACAGACAGATACAGAAGATGTTAAGAAATGTGATTTACACGGGAAAGCAAGTTACGCACAGAATGGAAACCTACGACATAACACGCCATACACAGAAAGAAATTGACCCTGATGAATGGGTCGTAACGCAGAATGAGGATCTGCGGATAATTTCTGATGATACTTTTGAGTTAGCACAAATTGAATATGATAGGCACACGGAATTATATAGCCGTGGTTCAAGACAAAGTAGTGAACAGTTATTGTCTGGTATTTTGTATTGTGCGCATTGTGGTAGTTGTTTTAGCCGTAAAAAGAAAAATCATTGGGTAAAGAAAGACGGAACAGTTACAGATAAAGGCTATATATGGACGTGCCATATTTATGATGTTTACGGCGGTGTAAATAAGGAAGGTGGACTTTGTACAGGCGAAAGAATACAGGTTATTGAAGACGATTGCATTAAGGCGATACAGTACGAAATAAAAGAACTGAAAGCAAGCAATAATGACGGATTTTTTAAGCTGTATATGAAAGAAAAGTTTAAGGATATTGATACAAAAGACAGAGACACCCTTGCCAAAAGAAGCAAAGACCTAAACGGCGAAATGCGACAGTTACGACAAGATAGACGTGACGGCTTGATTGACGAAGACCTTTACAAAGACCAAATGAAAGAACTTAATAGGGAAATTAGCGAAGTAAAGGCGGACTTGTCACGGTTGGAACGTATAAGCGAAGAAAAGAAGCACCAGATAGAATTGTACGAAGCATATAAAAAGGCAATACAGGAAGTTGATATTGATAATCTTACCAATGCTGTACTGAAAAGCGTTTTTTACAAGATTTATGTATCATACACGAAGGACGGCAAGGGCAATAAAACCCCTACGTTGCGTTTTGTATACAAATTTTTAGATAGTACGAATGATGATATAATAATTTCACAGTACGGCGATACAGACGTTAATTTGCGTATATTCCAAAGCCTGTACCGCTATAAGAATGAAGAAGAAATAAACAAGACTTTAGCGGAAAATGAATTGTTACCGCTGTAAGTTTTTGACTATATACTTTTAGCAATACATAGCAGATGTAATGTATTACTAAAAGTAATAGTATTCTTCTGTATTTCACTTGACTTTTGTGTGATTATTTAGTATAATACGAAGTGTAAAGCTACGTTACAGAACGTACTTTTGAAGTCACTCAAGAACACTCAAAGAACAGAAAACGCCAACTGAATATTAGACCGTCCGCTAAGTAGGGTTATGATTTACTGTATTCACTTCCCATAGAATAAAAAGTACAGAAAAAGCGGAAATGCCAAAAGACGGCAGACTGTGACGAAGTTAGGGTTGTTTAGATTAAAACGCTGATATGCGTATTTTCTAAACAGCCCTTTATTTTTTGAAAGGAGATACAGACAGATGTTTGAAAACAGATATATGACAGTTACGGAAATGGCGCACTATTTAGGTATTGGACGGACAAAGGCTTATAAGTTAGCAAAAGACCCTTCCCTTCCTGTTATTCACATAGGGCAAAAGATATTGATTGATAAGAAAGCACTTGACGAAGTGTGGCTACCAAACAAGCACGCCACTTCTTTACGCTGATGAAAGGATATGAAGCTATGACAAATTACGGACGAAGCTATACACCGCCAGTTTTTCACACTGAAAAAGCAAGCACGGCACAGATTAAGGTTATGCAGGTTGTCTTTGATACTTTACAGGATAGCGGTATTGATTTTGCCGTGGTACAGCGTGACGGAAAGCGAAAAGACGAACTTGTTATAAAAGGCTACGGCGACTTTGACCTAAACGAAAAGAGCGAAATATTAGCGGAAGTCGTTGAAATGTATATGGACGATAAGACCATATACATTTCAATGGAGTGATGATAAATGCGTGTAAATTTGAACGATTACAGGGACTATACAAGCAACGCACCGCCCTACGAAAACGGCTTGATATTTGTACAAAGTGGCGTTGAAAAGAAAGATATTGATTGCTTGTTGATGTGGCTACGGCGGTTATGTGAAGCGAACGAAGGACTATCTTTTATGCTTGTTACAAGTACCCACGAAAGCAAAGGAAATATACAGAAAACGACAGTACGAACAGGCAAAGCGGGCAGACCGAAAACCGTTGTACAGGGCAAGAAAGCTGAAAAGCATATACACGGCTTGATAGTAAACGAAAACACGGACACAGATATACAGGGCGTGAAAAAGGACTTGCAAGCGTACTGTAAAAAACGCCGTAAGAAGCGCACGAACTTGAAAACACAAAAAATAACGGAAGTGTGGCAAGGAAATTTAAGCATTGTGAAGTATATGGAACGACAGGCAGACAGCATACACAGCTGCGGCGAATTTGATTTTGAATACTTTACAAGCCCGTACTATATGCCGCCCGAACCAGATAATTTTGATAACATTTTGGATTTTGAAAAGTAGCGGAAAACGCTTTATTTATAAGGGTTTGCGACACTTGGTAAAAATGCAATTCGTTATATTAAGTACACTATACAGCTATAAGTAATAGCAGAAAGAGAGGTATACAGCTATGACAGTACAGAACGAAGAAAAAAGTTTAGCTATGGAAATTTGCGAAGAACTGAAAGCGACCGCTTGCAAGTGGCGTGCTGCTTTTTTCGCTATTGTAGCGGTTGAAGTGCTGACGCTAATTGTTGGTTTTTTATTGATAAAGTGAGGAACAGCAAATGCAATATGATATTGACTGGGTAAAAGGCTTGCGTGAAAGTGACTTGATATTATGTAACCTACTTTCTTTTATGCGCCTGTACCATTACAATATGCGGTTTGCTGAAATTAGTAGGTGTATTGATTTAGAACAGGCAGAAGCATACGGAATAACACGCATAACAGTAAAGTTGCGGACGCAAGACGATAAATATTTTACGCCACCGCCCTACTTTATCCACGACAACGAAGCAGAACGCTTTCGGGAAAAGCTGATTGAATACTACGAAGCACGAAGCGGATAAGAAAGGAGGTGCGGACAGATGGCAAAAAAAGTTGATGATAAAACGCTTTTGGCTATGTGTTTAACAGGGCAGACACAAACACAGATAGCAAAAGAACTTGGAATGACAAAAGCGCAGATATGCAGACGCATTAACACGGACGACTTCCAAACAATGCTATCACAGTATAGGAAGCGCTTACTTGACGGAATACTCACAGACCTTACAGCAAACGCACAGAAAAGCGTTAAAACGCTTGTAAGGTTGTTGGATAACGAAAGCCCTTCTGTACAGTTTAACGCCGCAAGCAAAATACTTTCAATGGCACAGGAATACGGCATACAAAAAGACCTTATGCGTGATATTGAGGACTTGAAACGGCTGAAAGCTGATGAAGATATAACAGATTATAAGAAAGTATAACAGAAAGGGGGTGTGTGTATGAATACAGCTTTACGCTACGCACAGAACGAACTTAAAAAGTTACAGCGTGCGAACGACACAAGCGGAAATACTGTTATAGACCTTGTGCTGATATTTGACAGAAGTGAAGCGGATATGAAACGACTTACAGGCTACCCAGCTTTTGCACAAGCACTTGAACAGCTTGGCGGTGAACACACAGAAGCTAATATACAAGAAGCATGCAGAATGTCACATTTTAGCCGTGAAAGCGTGCACTTTGACAATATGGACAACGGCGAACCTATACCCGACTATCATATACCGATTAAGTGTACGAAACAGCAAGCAAAGGCTATGCAGTACAGACAGGACAATTTTAACCATTCACATTTTGATTTAGATTGAAAGGAGCAATATTATGGCTAATATTTACGTTGGAAGTTTTAAGGACATTATCAAGGGTTATTACAGGAAGCAGAAAGCGTTTAATGCAAAGATTGCTGATAACAACAAGCGTTTTTCACCGGAATACGCAGAACAGGAAAACAAGGCAGTAAAGGAACAGCAGACACAGGCATACAACGAAGCACAGGCAAGCATTAACGAAGTATTTACGACCGTTCGGGGATTACTTGCAAACGCTAATTTTATTAACGTGGAAAGCCTGACAGCGGACAGAATGTTTTTTGCTGATGATAGCGGTTTTGATTTAAGCGCAGAAGAAGTACAGGGCTTTGTGGAAAGATACAAAGACAATTTCACGATGTTACGGCTTATTAAAGATTGGATTGCAAAGCCCGACAAGACCACGAAAGAACACCCTTTCGGAAAGTACGCAAGTGTAAAGATTATTACACCTGTTGATATGGTACAAGCATATAAGAAGTTTGGCGAAGGTGCGCTTGCTGTGTGTGATAAGA
>JAEEHZ010000141.1 GCA_016281115.1 Clostridiaceae bacterium
GCGAGCTTGTCGCAAGCCTTGTGCACAATGCAAATACGCCTGCCGCTTCTCTCAACAGAAATATTCGGCAAGTTAACGCTGTTTACTATATTGCCGTTCTCAAGATATTCCATAACCTGCTTTGCAGCCATGTATGCGCAGTTTTCCTCAGATTCGGGAGTGGACGCGCCGAGATGAGGCAATGCGGTAACACCCTCTGCACCGAGGATATCGTCGGTTGCAAAGTCTGTAACATAAGCTGCCATTTTTCCGCTTTCAAGAGCATTCAATATATCGCCGGATACTACAAGACCGTCTCTTGAGAAATTGAGTATTCTCACGCCGTCTTTCATTTTCTCAAGCGATTCTGCGCTTATCATTCCTCTTGTGCCGTCATTGAGCGGAACATGGAGTGTGATATAATCGGAAACAGCAAAAACGTCATCGAGATTCTCGGTAAATTTCATTGTAGATGTAAGCTGCTTTTTGCCCTGCTCGGATAAATAAGGATCAAAACCGATTATGTTCATTCCGAGAGCTTCCGCGGCATGTGCAACGAGCATACCAATGGCACCCATTCCTACTATACCGAGAGTTTTACCTTTTATTTCCGGACCTGCAAACGAGCTTTTTCCCTTTTCAACGAGCTTGCCTACTTCACTGCCGTTTCCTTTAAGAGTTTCTGCCCATTTTGCGCCCTTAACTACCTTACGTGAGCTTATAAGCAAACCGCATATAACAAGCTCTTTAACTGCGTTTGCGTTTGCACCGGGTGTATTGAATACGCATATTCCCTTTTCACTGCATTTGTCAAGAGGAATATTATTGACGCCTGCGCCTGCTCTTGCTATCGCAAGAAGAGACTCAGGCAACTCCATATCGTGCATAGCTGCGCTGCGAACGAGAACTGCATCGGGATCTTTCATGTCCTCGGAATATGTATATTTATCGCTGAAACAGTTAAGTCCTACTTTGCTTATTTTATTAAGCAATAATATATTGTACATTTTTATCACTCCGTTTATCGTAATCTGTTTTTCAGGAATTCTCTTCCTCAAACTTCTTCATAAAGGCTACGAGCTTTTCTACGCCCTCAATAGGCATTGCGTTATATACGGAGGCTCTCATGCCGCCAACGCTTCTGTGTCCCTTAAGATTGATGAATCCGTTCTCCTCAGCCTCTTTTATGAACTTTGCGTTGAGTTCGTCGCTATCTGTTACGAACGGGATATTCATGAGTGATCTGTCTTCTTTTACAACAGTACCTCTGAACATTTTGGAGCTGTCAAGATAATCGTAGATCAAAGAAGCCTTCTTAATATTTCTCTCCCTCATCTTCTCAAGTCCGCCGATATCGTTCTTTATCCACTCCAAAACGAGCTTAGCCATGTATATTGTATAGCACGGAGGTGTATTGAACATAGAGCCTGCGTCTGCATGAGTTTTATAGTTGAACATAGTAGGTGTAAAGTCCATAGCGTTGCCGATAAGATCCTCACGAACAATAACTATTGTAAGACCTGCGGGAGCAAGGTTTTTCTGTGCGCCTGCAAAGAGCAAACCGAATTTTGATACATCCAAAGGCTCACTGCATATGCATGATGAAATATCTGCTACAAGCGGAACATCGCCTGTATCGGGAAGCTCATGATAGCATGTACCGTAAATGGTGTTATTCATGCAGATGTGGAAATAATCCGCATCCTTGCTGAATGTTGACGGATCAAGCTTGGGGATATAATTGTATGTCTTATCCTTTGACGAAGCAACGATATGAGCCTCACCGTATCTGGAAGCCTCTTTTTGTGCTTTATCAGCCCACTGACCTGTAACAACAAAATCAGCCTTTTTATTCTTATTCATAAGGTTAAGGGGAACCATTGCAAACTGAGACCATGCGCCGCCCTGTAAAAACAGCACCTTGTAATTATCGGGAATATTCATAACCTCACGAAGAAGGCTCTCCGCCTCTTTAATAATTCCGTCGTAAACCTTGGAGCGGTGAGACATCTCCATTACAGATTGACCGCTGCCCTTGTAATCGAGCATTTCGTCAGCTGCGATTTTTAATACTTTTTCGGGAAGCACGGAAGGACCTGCCGAAAAATTATAAACTCTTGCCATTTTAAAGACTTCCTCTCAAATTATAGATTTGGTGGATAATCATACCGCACCACGTAATGATGATAACATTTTGTACGACTAAAGTCAATTATAATTTCTGTTTTTTGTATAAATTTTGTAAAAAATATATTTCGCCCACTTTCTATGGTCGATAAGAAATCTGTAAGTTGTAAATAGTTGAAATATTGACTGCAATATGCTAAAATTATTTAAAAATATAATTTCGGAAGGTTAACTATGCTATTTGCAAGTACAGTTTTTATATATATTTTTCTGCCCGTTACCCTTTTGCTGTATTATACGGTTTGCAAAAGATCACGCAGAGCGCAAAACATACTTTTGCTCATTTCCTCACTTTTTTTCTATGCTTGGGGCGAGCCGGTATTTGTGCTTATCATGATAGCTTCGATATGTGCAAATTATTTGTTCGGACTTCTTATTGACCGCCACCGTGAGAATAATACGGCATCTCGCCTAATAATCACGTTTACAGTCATATTTAATCTGTCATTCTTATTTGTATTTAAATATCTGTCTTTCTCACTAAGGCTTATAAACAGCATTTTTTCATCAAATATAGGCGTGCCCGATATTGCGTTGCCTATAGGAATATCGTTCTTTACATTTCAGGCAATGTCTTATGTTTTTGACGTGTATCGCAAAAAAGGCAGGGTCCAAAAGAATATATTCAATGTAGCTTTGTATATTTCATTTTTCCCACAACTTATAGCGGGACCTATAGTAAGA
>JAEEHZ010000142.1 GCA_016281115.1 Clostridiaceae bacterium
ACCCAGTGGGGGGCGCAGCGCCCCCGGGTGGTCGCGAAAGGGGTTTCCAAAGGGGGAAACAGCCGACGGGTTTCCCCCTTTGGTGTCCTTTGCCTACTTTCTCACATGGGAAAGTAGGTGCCTGCCCGGCATTAGGGCAAACTAACGGAATGATTAATATTGTGTAGAAAATCACGATGAAGCGCACATGCTTTACTGCCATACTGTTTACAAATTAAAAATTTACAATCTCTGACCTATAATTTTCCTTGAAGAGTCATAAAAAACAAAGAAAAACGGGCAGCCGCTTAATGCTTAAGCAGTAGCCCGTTTATTTTCGGTTTGTTATCAAACAGTTTGAAGTCCGAGTTCTTCTACAAGCTCTTCCTTTGTGACATATCCCACAGAGGAATTAATTATTTTGCCGTCTTTAAATACAAGCAGCGTGGGGATGCTCTCTATATTGTATTTTGCGGAAAGCTCACGCTGTTCGTCTACGTTTACCTTGCCAACTTTAATTACATCGTCGTATTCCTCGGCAATTTCTTCTATTACGGGGGCAAGCATCTGGCACGGTCCGCACCATACAGCCCAAAAGTCTACCAATACGGGTATTTTAGAATTAATAACTTCCTGTTCAAAATTTTGCAGTGTAAGTTCGATTTCCATATTTATTTCTCCTAATCTTTAGATTTATAATACAGCATACAATGACAAAAGCCTTCAAAGTCGGGGTCTTTTATCTGGTCTCTGAACTCTTTGCACATACATTTATAATCATCGGTGCGCACAGTTCGGCAGGGACAATATCCGCCCGTTCGCTCCAGACCTTCTTTTATCACCTTAACAATTTTTTCATCGGGGTTGTAGGTAATTTTCATTTCATCAACTCCTGGCATAATAACTATGCGAATATATTATTCCCACAAAGCCATTTTAATACATAGAAGATATAATTTCAATATTTTTTTGTCAAAAACTCAAATAAAGCCTTGCAGCCTCTTAATATATCACTGTAAGCCGAATCGAATCTGTCTGTATACCATGGGTCGGACACATCTCCGCCTGCGTCGTAATCCAAAAGCTTTTTCACCTTGCCGTTTGGATCGCCGCCGAATATTCTCAGCATATTTCTTATGTTTGCGCTATCCATACCTACAAATATATCAAAATTTTCATAATCCGATTTTTTCAGCAGAGTGGCATAATGCTCAGGAAAAACGTATCCGTGCTTTTTAAGCTCGGCTTTTGCTGGAGGATAAATGGGATTACCTCTATCTCTGTATATTTCTTCGGTACTTGTTGCCGAAGATGCGATATAAAAATCGTTTTCTTTGTAATTGCGTTTTACGATATCTTTGAATATTATCTCTGCCATTGGGCTGCGGCAGATGTTGCCGTGGCAAACGAACATTATTTTGAGCATAGTGTATCACCTTTTGATTTTTGCTTTGCGGACAAAGCCGCCGATAATCTTGAATAGACAAGGCGTATGAATTCAATACTCAATCGAGTTGAAGAATTTGTACTTCACGATTTAATCTTTAACTAAGATTATAAGCACATAATGTATAGTATCATCTCGCCGTTCGACACTGTTGCCGGTTACTTATTAACTATTAATCGTTATTACTTTGTAAATTTTATAGTCATCAATGCTTCTTACAAGCTGAAAATATACTGATTTACCCGGTTCTTCATAATGCTCGTCATACATTTTATCCAACTCTTCATATGAATTTCTGATAACAAAATAAACATCGTCATTATCAATGGCATCGGCAAACAGCGAATTGAGTCCGTGTGATTTTAAATACCATATATTATATGTTGATTCTGTCAGGCAGTTTTGAATCTCAAATGTATTGTCATTTTCATCAAAGGGAGCAAGCGGTTCGCAGTATTGCACATTACCGTAAAGAGCGGTATCGTATATAAAGAGCTTGTCACTGTTTTCACTAACATAATCATTGAAGGCTTCGCTTTGTTTATAATAAATATCATTGCTTTTATTAAAAGAAAAGAAAATCGGTAGACTGCTTAATAGAATTATAAGGCAAAATACGGCGGTTATTCCTATATGTGATACATACTTGTTACGCTTATTTTTGTGTATCATTGAGTTTTCTCTTATGCTGTCGCTTGTGAAGTTATAAAACAGATATATTATTATGCTTACCCAAATTATATATAATACTCTGAACGGGGCTCTTCCCGACAGTGAAAAATAAGCGGTTATAATAGAGCCCATTAAGAATATCAAAGTGGACGACAGAAGCTTATATCTGTTAACGGTACAAGCAAAAATATAATAAATGCATAATGCGATGGAAATATATATAAGTGAGTCAACCACATACCCGGTAAAAGAAGCAAAGCTGTATAAGACGGCAAAGCTTATTACTCCGCATATAAGCATGAAATTATTAAATCTTTTAAGCATATATAATACTGATATGATTAATAATAAACCCATAATACAGCCGACTGATCCGAATAATAGCAGGTGATTCTGTATTCCTGTGGGCAGTTTCGAAATTTTTTCATTTACATTATAGGTAATGCTTTTAACACCGATGCTTTTATAGTGGTCTACGAGCTCTTGTAAATGTTCAAAGGAAAAAACCCTGTCCGTATCAAAGGTAGATAATTTAATAAGCTTAAAATCGTTTTCCGTAAAGCCTAATTCGTTTAGTATTTCCTTGTTGTCATCATATTCTCCTATTTTATAATCAAATAACAATGACCTTAACGAGTTATATGAGGATGAATAATTATAATCGGGATAGCTTTTTTTGATATCGGTTGATGTTTTATTCAAAAAGAACGCGCTTGCGTATGTAAGTACAAAGCACAGAAGCAGAGCTATCATTCTTTTTAAGGGTATAACTTTTATTATATTTTTAAAAGAAAATTTTTTATTTTCCACGCATTTCCTTACAAACTCTGTAAAATAATGTATTGCGATAAACCCAAATGTTAAAACAAAAACAAGTAAAAAACATTTATATCTGAGAGCAGAACCTATGTTGAACAGTAAAATGCCGAAAGCACAGATGATCCATGTATGTATTATTTTATTGTTATTTTCTGTGTTATCCTTATTTTTTGTAAATGCGTACAAGAGCAATACACCGCCGGATACACAGATAAGTCCGGAAGTTTGAGTCCATTGAATGCAGCAGTAATGGTTAAGACAGCAAAAGGCGTTAATACACGCAGCAAAAATCAAACCGGCGGTATTTCCGCATTTTTTAATAAGCACGTAAGATATTGCAAAAAGCGATATAAATGAAAAGAATATTTGCGTCAAAACAAATGCGTTAAATCCCGTAAAAATACTCTGTACAAAAATAACAAACCGGCAAAAAAAGTAATTAATAAAAAGGATGACCGGATATTTATCCCTTGACAGCACAATCGAAAAGCTGTAATCATCGTTGGTTACATACCTCATATCAGTAAAAAGCAATGTAAGGATCAGTGCGCTTAAAGATATATAAGCTGCAAGTAAAAACGGACTTGTTAATAATTTTTTTAGTTTCATATTTATCATGCCTTTATTTTAATTTCGTAAGTGCCGAAAGCTATATTTTTAAGAATCAAACCCTCCGCCAACGCCTATAATCTGACCTGTTATAAAGTCAGCCTTGCCGCTTGCTAAAACAGCACTGCATTTGCTACATCTGATGTAGTTGCAATCCTTCCTAAGGGTAGCTCATCTATACTTTCCTTATCGTAGACGGACAGTATATCAGTATCCACAACGCCTTACGGTTGACTTTACCGCTTCGGAATTGTTTGTGTTGCTTGGCAGGTTGTCGCTCGTATATCCGTAAGTTGTTACATTATGCACGCCGTCTACAACATTATCGTATTTTGTTACGGCATCCATTGTATTATAGCAAGCATTGTATCTATAGTCAATATCTCCGCCTTTTCCGCTTACAGAGGTAAGTCTGCCTATCAGGTCATACATATATGTTTTTGTGCGGTTATTTCGGTTATCTTTTATGCTCGATATGCCGCCATGATTATTATACTTGTATTCTGCTACTGTTTGAGATGAATTGTCAGTGTCTAAAAATGTGTATAAACAAAAAGAAATTGAGCATCCATAACTCAAGTCCGTTATGAATGCTCAAGATGGCTGGGCTAGCTGGATTTGAACCAGCGAAATGACGGAGTCAAAGTCCGTTGCCTTACCGCTTGGCTATAGCCCAATGTTGCTAAAAGAATATATCACATTATTTATACTTTGTCAAGTAAAAACGGCTGTAAATTTAATTACATACCAAAATTAATTTTTGCGTTCCGAATTGCAAAACTCACAAACTTAAACGGCTTTTTAACTTGACTTTTTGCGTTTTTTGTATGATAATGCTATATGCAGAGCACAATCGGAAAAACTTTACTTGCAAAAGGAGCAAATATAATGAAAAACCCAATAATCACCATAAAAATGGAAACCGGAGATATAATAAAAGCGGAGCTTTATCCCGACCGCGCACCCGAGACCGTAAATAATTTTATTAGCCTTATCAAAGACAAATTCTATGACGGTCTGACCTTTCACCGTGTAATAAAAGGCTTTATGATACAGGGCGGCTGCCCCGACGGCAACGGTATGGGCGGACCCGGATACAGGATCAAAGGAGAATTCAGAGCTAACGGATATGACAACAATATAAAACACGAACCCGGTGTTTTATCTATGGCAAGAGCAGGACATCCCGACTCCGCAGGCTCACAGTTCTTTATAATGCACAAGTCGGCACCGCATCTTGACGGTCAGTATGCCGCCTTCGGCAGGGTTATTGAGGGTATGGATGTTGTAGATGCGATTGCGTCGGTAAGAACAGATTATTCGGACAAGCCTCTCGAACCTCAGGTGATAAGCAGTATTACCGCAGAATTGTTCGGCGAGGATTATCCTGCCCCGAACAAATTATAATATACTATGAAATTTAAAACACACGGTCTTGTAATATACGAAAAACCGGCAGGCGAAACTGACAGATATGTGTCAATTCTCACAAAAGACAGAGGCGTTATACACGCATTTGTAAGGGGCGCCTATAATTTAAAAAATCCTAAATCGGCGGCAACACGTCTGCTTTGTTACAGTGACTTTATAGTTTACGAAAGCAAAGACAGCTTTACAGTCGATTCTGCCGAATCTAAAGAGATGTTTATCGCTCTGCGCAAGGATATTGTTAAAACAGCGCTTGCACAGTATTTCTGTCAGCTTTGCTATGAGCTTTGCTCGGATAACGCATACGCAGGCTCTTATTTGCGCACGGTGCTTAATTCTTTGTATATGCTGTGCAAAGGCGACAAAGAATTGAGCTTGATAAAGGCTGTTTTTGAGCTACGTATGCTTGCGCTGTCGGGGTATATGCCGGACCTCAAATGCTGTAAAATCTGCGGCAAATTTGAGGACGAAGAAATGAGATTTGCGCCCGACGAAGGCTGCCTTTATTGCGAAGATTGCCTTGATAATATGAATAATTACGGCATAAAGACAGGTTTGGGCGCAACAGCGGCAATGCGCCACGCAATATATGCCGACGACAAAAAAATTTTTGCGTTTAATTTATCGGGCAAATCGCTTGAAATTTTTGCTAACGCCGCTGAAAGCTACACTGTCAGGAAAACAGAAAAACGCCTGCCCACTCTTGATTTTTATAAAACTCTTTCCACACCATAAATAACGGAGATCATTACTATGAATAAGCATTACAAAACACTTGAGCTTGACAAAATACTTGATATGCTTGCAAAGGAGATACCCTGCGAGGAAGGCGCCGCAATGGCGCTTGATATTGAGCCTTCACACGATATAGGTGAAGTAAGGTATCTCTTAAAACAGACGTACGATGCCCATATGCTTATAGGCAGATTCGGCAGTCCCTCTATGGGCGGGTTGAAAAATATAACTTCGCCTTTAAGACGCGCGGAAGCAGGCAGTGTGCTTATGATGTCTGAGCTTTTACAGATATCGAGAGTTCTGGCTGTTATAAGGAACCTTAAAGAATGGAAAAGCCGGAGCGCAGGTATAGAAACAGTACTCGACAGCTATTTTTCATCATTGGTCCCGAATAAATATCTCGAAGAAAAGATAAATTATTCTATCCTTTCCGATGAAGAAATGAGCGACAACGCCTCTAAAGAGCTTGCAAATATCAGAAAAAAGATACGCTCATCAGAGGCAAAGGCACGGCAACAACTCGACAGAATAATCCACAGCGATTCACAGCGCAAATATTTGCAGGACAGCATAGTTACCATACGTTCGGGCAGATTTGTTGTGCCTGTAAAGGCAGAGTGCAGAGGCAACATTCCGGGACTTGTACACGATACATCTGCGAGCGGCGCAACCGTATTTATTGAGCCTATGAGCGTGGTTGAGGCAAATAACGAGATACGTGTGTTAAAATCAAAAGAACAAATAGAGATAGAACGTATAATGGCGGAACTTTCGGCAGAGGCAGGCAGCTTTGCGCAGGCTATAATAAACAGCATAAAAGCGGCTGCGGAAGTATCGGTAATATTCGGAAAAGCAAACCTTGCCTACAAAATGAACGCCGTTTTACCCGATATGAACGATGAAAGCATAATATATCTCAACAAAGCAAGGCACCCCTTAATTGACAAAAACAAAGTTGTACCGATGACAATAGAACTCGGCAACGGCTTTGATACTCTTGTCATTACGGGACCTAATACCGGCGGAAAAACAGTATCGCTGAAGCTTGTGGGACTGCTTACGCTTATGGCTATGTGCGGACTTATGATACCCGCAGGGGACAACAGTAAGCTTTGCGTTTTTGACAATGTTTTGGCGGATATCGGCGACGAACAAGGAATAGAACAGTCGCTGTCCACATTTTCATCTCACATAACAAATATAATCGATATCCTTAAAATTGCCGATGAAAAAAGCCTTATTCTCATAGACGAGCTTGGCAGCGGAACAGACCCCGTAGAGGGAGCCGCCCTGGCAACGGCAATAATAGAAAAAATACGGAATATAGGCGCAAGCTTGTGTGTTACCACTCACTATGCCGAGCTCAAATCTTACGCGCTTAATACCCCGGGCGTTGAAAACGCAAGCTGTGAATTTGATGTAAACACACTGCGTCCCACTTATCGCTTGCTGATAGGCCTGCCCGGCAAAAGCAACGCTTTTGCCATATCCGAAAGGCTGGGAATTGACAAGGCAATAACAAAGCGTGCCGAAGAACTCATATCTGCAGAGGACAGAAGCTTTGAAAATGTTGTAGGTCAGCTTCAAACAAAGCGTCAGGCGCTTGACGACAGCATAGAGCAGGCACGCAGCGAGGCGGCGCTTGCAAAAGCGGCAAAAGAAAAAGCGGAGCAAGAGCTCGCAAGAATAAAAGAAACAACAAAAAAGCAGATAGAGCAGGCAGAGGAAAAAGCACGCGCTATTGTAGAAAAAACCGAGCGTGAGGCTTATGACTTGCTTGATGAGCTCGACGCGCTGTCAAAAGCAGGCAAAAGCATAAGCCCTGAAGAAAAAGCAAGACTGAGGGCGCAAATAAACGCGCTTTCAAAAAATGAAACTGCCCAAAAGAAAAACAGCAACGAAGGCTATGTTTTGCCGAGAAAAATAAAGCCCGGTGACACCGTATTAATGACAGATATTGATAAAAAGGCTTCAGTTATCGAAGTAAACGAGCAAACACAAACTCTGTATGTTCAGGCGGGAATATTCAAAACAAGAGTTCAAATCAGCGATGTAAGACTTGTAGACGAGCCTAATGTTACCGTAAAGGCGACAAAAAGCATAAAAAAACAAGTTGACATTAAAGCGATGACTGATGTAGACCTGCGCGGAATGACAGCCGACGAAGCTATTATGGCGCTCGATAACGCAATCGATTCCGCGGTTTTGTCGGGGATTCATCAACTTACCGTAATACACGGCAAGGGTACGGGAGTTTTGCGCAGAGAGGTACAGAATTTCCTCAGGCATCACAAAGCGATAAAATCATTCAGACTCGGCGTCTACGGCGAAGGTGAAAGCGGCGTAACAATAGCGGAGTTAAAATAATTAATTTATACAAAAAGCCGTTGCAGGTTTTCAATAATCTGCAGCGGCTTAAAATGTTATTTAAAATGATTATTCACGAATAACTGTGGTATCAAATAAATTTGGAAAGCATTGTGCGTATGACAAATGGGAAAGTAGGTGCCTGTCCGGCACGAGGGCAAACCGCCGGAATAATGAATATTGTGTAGAAAATGATAATGAAGCGCACAGTGATTTACCTATCGCTACTGTTTTAAAGATTAAAAGCTTACAATCTCTATCTTACAATTTTCCGTGAAGACTCTTTAAAATACCAAAACCCAGTTGCTCGGAATAACTTGTCAAATTTATAAACTATCATTCTTGAGCATGGATTTTAATGCGGCTTTTACTTTTTCAAGATCTTTACAGGTAAGCAGCGGAATAAGCAAGTTGATCTCTTTGATGCTTTTATCCCACCATTTAAAATCAAGCATAAGGCTTATAAGTTCATCGTCAAATCTTTTGCGTATAATTTTCGCAGGGTTTCCCGCAACAACGGTATACGGAGGCACATCACTTCCGACAATGCTGTTGGCGCCGATAATCGCCCCGTCTCCTATGTTTACGCCCGGCAGGACCACGGCATTCTGCCCTATCCATACATCGTTGCCGATAACCGTATCACCCTTTAGCGGCAGATCGGATAATAAAGGCGGTTCCATATCCCAGCCCTCAAGCGTATAAAACGGAAACGTTGATACAGCGTTCATTTGATGATTTGCGCCGTTCATCACAAATTCCACCCCTGCCGCTATTTGGCAAAACTTGCCTATTATCAATTTGTCGCCGTTCCAAGTATAATGATGTGTTACGTGACTTTCAAATTCCGAATCTGCAATGTAAGTAAAATCGCCGACGATAATATTCGGGTTCTTAATTGTGGGCTTTACGTAAATTTCCTTGTCATAGCCTGCAATGGGGTGTATTGTGTTGGGGTTTGGGGTTTTGCTGTTTGTCATAAACTGCTCCTCCATTGTTTCCGATAATAGTTATAACTGATACAGATTCAAAATTTGGTTTATTTTTAATAAATAAAGAATAATACAGAAACGTCCAAAAGTAAATATTATTTATTTGTTTTCTTTATTATTTAAGCCCCTCGCTGTTAGCCGAGGGGCGTTTCTTTGCTTATTTAAAAACAATAATCATTAAGACAACAGTTTTGAAATTATTCCTCCTCCCATTACAATATCGCCGTCGTATAATACGACAGCCTGCCCTATCGTTATGGCTCTTTGAGGCTCGTCAAAAACTACATGTATTGTGTTATCGTCAATTTTGGTAACTGTTGCGCTTTGTTCTTGCTGGTTATATCTGATTTTTGCCTTAATATGCACAGGCTCTGTAATTGTATCAACAGAAATAAAGTTAACGTCTGTCGCAATCAGCTCTTTTGAAAACAGACCGCTGTTTTCACATAAAACAATTTTATTGTTATCAACATTTTTTTCTTTGACATACATTGGATTCGGAAATGATAACCCGAGTCCTTTTCGCTGTCCAACGGTATATGCTATTATACCTTTATGATTTCCGAGAATTTTGCCTTCTTCATCGACAAAATCTCCCTCCGGGTAATCTTTTCCCGTAAAGTTTCTGATGAAATCAGCATATTTATTGTCGGGAACAAAACAAATATCCTGACTGTCGTGCTTGTTTGCATTTATCAGGTCAATATCCGAGGCTATTTTGCGTACAGCGCATTTTTTTAATTTACCCAGCGGAAATAATGTTTTGGACAACTGCTCCTGAGTAAGAAAATACAATACGTAGCTCTGATCTTTAGACGGATCCGCCGCCTTCTTCAAAAGAAATCTGTTTCTTTCGTTATCAAAATCCACACACGCGTAATGACCTGTAACAACATAGTCAAATCCAAGTTCGTCGGCACGGGTAAACAGCCTTTTAAATTTTATGAAACGATTGCAGTCAATGCACGGATTCGGTGTCGCACCGTTCTCGTACGCCTCAACAAAGCGCATAATTACCTTTTCTTTAAAGCTGTCCTTATAGTTATATACATAATGCGGTATACCGATCTTTCTGCATACGCTCCTCGCGTCCTCAACATCATCAAGTGAACAGCATGTGTAGTGGGTACTGCTTTCATCGTTATCAAAAAGCTTCATGGTAACTCCTGTGCAGTCATAACCAGAACTCTTTATCAAGTATGCCGCAACAGAGCTGTCAACTCCTCCGCTCATTGCAATTAGCGCCTTTTTATTCATAACAGCCTCTCTTTCGGGATTTTTATTCTTTCCCAAGCTTCAATATTTCACGATTTTACTTTATTCTCGACCAATACAATTCTTTTATTAAACTGCAAAATTAAGAAATTACACCCGGACAGGTTATATTGCAGTGTATTAAACCGAATAACAAATTAATATTAACATAGTAGGTTGATTATAAAGTACAATCTTTTCCTTGTCAAGTATATAAAACGAAACAAGCTCATCCCGTAAATTATCAGGGAATGAGCTTGTTTTATTCATAAAACGCTTAATAACTTTTATATAATATAGTCATAACCCGCTTCGCTGTTGTGCATTAAATCAGCTATTGTAAAGCTGTGCGTATAGTGTTTTATAACATCGTCAAGTCCACGCCAAAATTTAAGAGTACGGCAGGAAGCTGCCCTTGCACAAGGTTCAGAGCTATCATCCAGGCACGCTACGGGTGCGAGTGTTTCCTCCATAACGGTAAGCACAACTCCGATATTTATTTGGTCGGGCTCCATAGCAAGGCGATATCCGCCGCCTTTTCCGCGCAGACCGATTACAATATTATTCTTAACAAGAGTTTTAACAATGCTCTCTAAATACTTTTCCGATATTTCTTGCCGATGCGCAATATCCTTAAGTTTGGTATATTTGTCAAAGCTATGCTCTGCCATATCCACAAGAATTCGCAGTGCGTAACGCCCTCTTGTTGAAATCAACATATCTATCGCCTCCTTGCAGCCTATTATAATAGAATATTAGTATGATTTCAAGTTTTTTCAAATTTAGGTTGACAAAGTAGCAAAGAAAGTATAATATAAAACATATTAACATATTATTTTAGTATGTTTATATTATTCGGAGGTATTGTTATGAAAAAGATTTATTCATCGGCAGATCAATTGATTGGGAAAACTCCCTTACTCGAACTTACACACATCGAAAAGAAATTACAACTTGAGGCAAAGCTCGTGGCAAAATTGGAGTATTTTAATCCTGCCGGAAGTGTTAAAGACCGTATTGCAAAAGCGATGATAGAGGATGCAGAGAATAAGGGCATTTTGAAGCCTGACAGCGTTTTGATTGAGCCTACATCCGGCAACACAGGCATCGGTCTTGCATCTGTGGCGGCGGCAAAGGGTTATCGCCTTATCATCACCATGCCCGAAACCATGAGCGTTGAGCGCCGTCAATTGATGAAAGCATACGGTGCGGAGCTTGTACTTGCCGACGGCACAAAAGGCAGGAAAGGCGCCATTGCCAAGGCAGAAGAACTTGCAAAGGAAATTCCGAACAGCTTTATACCCGGTCAGTTTGTAAACCCCGCTAATCCCGCTATACACAAAGCAACCACAGGTCCCGAAATTTGGGAAGACACAGACGGCGAGATTGATATTCTCGTGGCAGGCGTCGGTACCGGCGGCACCATAACGGGTACAGGCGAATACCTGAAATCACAGAAATCGGATATCAAGATTGTTGCGGTTGAACCCGAGACATCTCCCGTTCTTTCAAAAGGCACCGCAGGCGCGCATAAAATCCAGGGCATAGGCGCAGGATTTGTTCCCGACGTACTTAACACGCAGATCTACGATGAAATAATCCCTGTTTCCAACGAAAACGCCTTTGCAACAGGTAAGCTGATAGGAAGATCGGAAGGCATACTCGTGGGTATTTCCTCGGGCGCGGCAGCGTGGGCTGCTATAGAACTCGCCAAACGCCCCGAGAATAAGGGAAAAAGCATTGTTGTTATCCTTCCCGACACCGGCGACCGCTATCTCTCTACCCCGCTTTTTGCCGATCAATAAAGATAATAGCCCTCTTTCTTATGCAAATCGGGAAAGAGGGTGATTTTTGCTGTTTCTTGTACAAAAGATAATAAAACGGTAAAAAGAAATATGATCAAAGGGAAAGGAGCTGATGTCGTGCAAATATACGCCGATAATGCAGCTACAACAAAAATAAGCAAAGCGGCAATGAATGCTGTGACAGAATGTATGGAGAATTATTACGGTAATCCGTCGAGCCTGTACACTATCGGTCAGAGAGCAAAGCAAAAATTGGAAGAATCGCGTGAGGAAATAGCCGCTGCGGTCAATGCAGCCCCACGAGAGATCATCTTCACTTCGGGCGGCAGCGAATCAAATAATCAGGCTTTGATAAGTGCCGCTGTCCGTGGCAGAGATAAAGGTAAAATGCACATTGTATCAAGTGCATTTGAGCATCACTCTATACTTCATATGCTTAACAAATTGGAGAAATACGGGTTTGAAATAACACTTTTGCCCGTACACGAAAACGGCATTGTAAGACCAAATGAATTAGAAGCTGCAATTCGGGATGACACGTGCCTTGTTACAATTATGAGCGCAAACAATGAAATAGGCACAATTCAACCTATAAAAGAAATTGGCGCGCTCTGCCGTAAACGCGGCGTTGTATTCCATACCGACGCAGTGCAGGCAATCGGTCATATTCCTATAGACGTTAAGAAGCAAAATATTGATATGTTATCGGCTTCGGCACATAAATTTCACGGACCCAAGGGCGTAGGCTTTCTTTACGCACGCAAAGAAATTATCCTTCAAAACCTGATCGAGGGCGGCGCACAGGAGCGCGGCAAGCGCGCGGGAACGGAAAATTTGCCCGGCATTGCGGGAATGGCTGTCGCCTTAAAAGAAGCCGTTGCCAATATGGATAAAAACAATGCTCACATGAGAATAATCAGGGATCATATAATCAAATGTCTTTCCGAAATTCCACGCAGCATTCTCAACGGCGATACCGAAAAAAGGCTGTCGGGAAACATAAATTTCAGTTTTGAGGGCATTGAGAGCGAGGCTCTTTTGATCATGCTCGACCAAATGGGAATATCCGCTTCGTCGGGCAGTGCCTGTACTTCAGGTGCGCTTGATGTAAGCCATGTAATTTTGGCTATCGGTCGCAGTCACGATTTGGCTCGCGGTTCTCTGAGATTAAGTATCAGTGAGAATATCTCTAAAGCCGAAGCTGACTATATTGTCCAATCCGTTAAGAAAGCAATAGCCCATCTCAGAAGCTATTCATCTAAAATATAATTTAACGACACGATAATAACAAAAAACGCCGTTCCGGTTTTTACACTGAAACGGCGTTCCGTTTTTGTATCAGAGAACACATCTGACGGCAAAACCGTCGCTGAAAAAGTAGGTGTTCATCCAATACTTGTTTGGTGGAAGCGAGGAGAATCGAACTCCTGTCCGAAAATCACTTGCCAAAGCTTTCTCCGGGCGCAGCTATCGTTTTACATTCCCTTTAAAAAACGCCCGACAGCCGGCTTTTTTCATTGGTAACCTTTAAATCGTGACGCGGCTCAAGGTGTTTCCGCGTTCATGTTCACTGCAAAATGACGCTCCTTATGAAACCGCAGTACTTTCCATAGGAACGGTGCCGCTAATTAAGCAGCACGAAGTTGTAAATTATTGTCGTTTAATTTTGAAAAATTCGAGCTTTTATAGTGGTGCCCGACCACTGCCCGCTTGCTCAGGTTCACAACTCCCGTCGAAACCTTTACGCTCCCGTTTATATCAGTAATTTTGACACATAATCGGGGCAAAGTCAATACTTATTGTGTCGAAAAAATATTACAACAGCAAAAAGCGACGCCTTTACTTAATTTCATCATTATTTGAGTCAAGAATTTCTTTTAACTTTCCCCATTTTATCATTTTTCCGTTATAAAATATATAATCGTCGTCTTTGTGATTTTCTCCGTATTGGGCGTTTATCTCGGCTGCTTCAGCGTCTGTTATTGATGCTTCGGCAGGGTTTTCCGATTCTGTCTGCGAAGAATCCGACATAACGCTTACCATACTCTTGTATAAAAGATTAAAATAAACGAGAGCCGAAAAAGACGGTATAAATAACATCATAAGAATCAAAAAAACTATTATTTTTACGGTGTTGTCTCCGAACATAAAAATCAAACCGGCTGAAAGAGAGAATATGATTATTAATCCGCAAAGGGCAAGTAAATTGTTCTTCATTTCTCCGAATATCGCAAGAACTGAGTTTTTGAATATCTGTGAGGATCTAAGCTCAAACGAAACCGTAATAACACTTACGCTCATAAAAAAGAACAACACGGCAATCGCTATGATAATATTTATTACCACAAGTGAGATATACAACGCCCCGCCGTATGTATGGGCTAAATATCCGTACAGACTCAGTGCAGAGTAAATCAGTATAAAAGCGGCATAAAACAGCATACCGTTTAAAAACGACTGCAAAAAGTTGTCTTTTAAACCGTAAATATAATTCTTTAAAAGGGATATCTTTTTACCGTTGATGATCCTTACTACCGTGTGACACAACGCGCTGTAAAAGGGTGAGATAAACACCAGTGAAATGGCAGTTAAATATATGTTGACTCCCGATGTCAGCAATACCGACGCTAAAGTAAACAACGATATAATTATCGCGCAGGGAATGAAAAACATTATATTTAACCCTAAAAAGTACTTAAAATTGCCGAATAAAAGAGAAAAATAATTTTTTATATTTATATTCTTGTTTTCGTCCTTTGTGTTATTTGTCATTTGTTTTGTCTCCTAAAAATGGAACATATTACCGAACATTAAAGTAAGCCCCATATCGGCAGCCGACGCAACAAGTGTAATTGCAAGCGCGGTAAAGAGCCTTTTTGAATACTTTTTGAAGCCGGGCTTGTTTGAGGGGTTGCCGCCTTTGTCAGGGTAAAGGGTGAATTTTAATAATTGCGAGGAAAATCTGAATGCGTCGCTTTGTAAAAGTATAAGAGCCGCCGCCGATAAAAACGCACCGGGCAGCATTACACCTATATAATATATCGCTCCGTTAAAAGCATAATTTATAAATAAGTACGAGGCAGTCAAACCTATACCGAAGCCCTTAAAAAATGAAACGACGGGCAGCAGTGCAAAGCCCCACATAGAACAGCCCAAAAAGTACGAGGATAACAAAAATACGCAGCACCCCGTATAAGAGGATAATAACGTTTGCAGCGGACTCTGCGAAAGCCTTTGTTTTATATTGCTGGAAAATAAAAAATCGAGGTCTTTATATAAACTGCTGTTATAAACCGTGCAATAATATGCGCCGAAAGCAATTCCCGCAACAAGCAACAAAAAAAACAGCGTATTTAGCTTGCCTATGGGTTTTGCCTTTGGTTTCTCGAAATAAACCGCGTTTTCGGGCAGCAGTATGTTCGTTTTGTTATTGCTTTTTATGATCTCGTTATTTACAAATTCCGACATTTATCCCAACTCCTAAATTTTATTCTCATAAATAAAATTTATACGGGTTCGGACTCATTTATTACTCTTTTTGCATCGGCGATATTATAACACAGAATTAATGTTATTGTCTACACTTGATTTTTCTAAACAGTGTCTGATATTTTTTGCGTTTTAACGCTTTAATTTGCTTTTTGGTTAAAAATAAGTTGACAATCTTTTTTGTGGTATAGTATAATAATAACAAGGAATTTTGTGAAATTTTTATATTTCGTATAAAAAGGGAGTTAGATTATGTCTGCAGATTTACACTGCCATACTGTTATTTCCGACGGCACGGCAACTTTAGAGGAAATAATTTTACTTGCAAAGGATAGAGGGCTTTCTTCAATAGCCATAACAGATCACGATACATTTGCAGGTGTAACAAGAGCTAAAATATTCGGCAAAAAAAACGGAATAGAAGTTGTAGAAGGTGTGGAGATTTCCGCATATGATTATAAAAGAAAAAGAAAAGCACACATATTGGCATATATTTGCGAATATCCCGACAGAATAATGGGTATGCTTAAGAAAATAGGCGACAGCCGAAAAAGAGCAATGGCAATATCGTATCAAAAGGTAAACAGAATGTATCCCATACCTCTTGATATGATTGTAAGAAGAGCAACGGGAAGCTCCAATATATTTAAACAACACATTATGAGAGCGCTTGTGGACGCAGGATATGCTTCTGAAATCTACGGAGATATCTATACCAAACTTTTTCATCCCCGCATGGGGCTTGCAAAAACGGCAATAGAATATCCCGATGTATTTGAGGTAATAAACTGTGTTCACGATGCAGGCGGCGTTGCAGTGCTTGCTCACCCGGGTGTATATGACAGCTATGAGCTTTTGGAAGAGCTTGCCGAATGCGGTTTGGACGGCGTGGAACGCTACTATCCCGAAAGCAACCCCGAAATGGAAGAATATGTTGACGGCATAATTAAAAAATATGGTCTTATTGCAACAGGCGGTACCGATTTTCACGGCGGATACAGCAAAGAAAAACGGGTGATCGGAACCGTGACCGTAGACGACAGCGTTGTAGAGCAATTAAGAGAATGTAAGATGAAATACTTATCAGAAAGCGCAAGTTAATTAATTATATACCGATAAAATTTAATTTATATTTTGTCGGTATTTTTTTATCGAAACACATTTATAGTAGGGTGATATATTTTGATAGAGATCGGTAAAACGGAAGCACTTGTTCCCAAAGATGCCGACTGGAAATTTGTTGATAATTATTCATACAAGGGCAACGATCTGGGAGCCGATTATACAAGGGAAAGAACAGTTTTTAAGGTTTGGTCGCCTACGGCTTCTCAAATAAGAGTTTGTCTTTTTACAAAAGGAAGCGACAGCGAACCCGGCTCAGAATTTATAAGAAGCATACCCATGGAACGCGATGACCTTACGGCAGTTTGGTCTGCGCAGATAAAAGGTGACCTTGACGGAGTATATTATACTTACCGTGTAGTAACAGACGGTATAAACAACGAAACGGTAGATATTTACGCAAAAGCGGCAGGAGTAAACGGCAACCGCGGAATGGTAGTTGATTTGCGACGCACAGACCCCGAAAGCTGGGAAAATGATAAAAGAATAGTTCAACCCACACAAACACAGGCTATAATATGGGAAGTTCACGTAAAAGATTTTTCTATTCATCCATCAAGCGGCGTAAGCGAAAAAAATCGCGGCAAATACCTTGCGTTTACAGAAGAAGACACCACACTTAACAATGATGGCTTAACACCCACCTGCTTAAACTACCTAAAGAAGATGGGCGTGAATTATGTTCATTTGTTGCCTGTTTTCGATTTCGGCTCGGTAGATGAGAAAAAGCCTATTGAAAGCACCTACAACTGGGGTTATGACCCAAAGAATTACAATGTACCCGAGGGGTCGTATTCATCAAATCCATACGACGGCCACATAAGAATAAGAGAATTTAAAAAAATGGTGATGGCACTGCACAATGCAGGAATAGGCGTTGTTATGGATATGGTGTATAATCACACATACGAAACAGAGACATCTTGGTTCAACAGAACTGTACCGGGCTATTATTACAGAAAAAATCCCGACGGCAGTTTTTCAAACGGTTCGGGCTGCGGCAACGACACCGCGAGCGAACACTCTATGTTTGCAAAATATATGATTGACTCGGTTATGTATTGGGTGACCGAATACCATTTGGACGGCGTAAGATTTGACCTTATGGGTCTGCACGACGTATCTGTAATGAACTCCATAAGAACGGCTCTCGACACTTTGCCGAACGGAAAAAGAATACTTATGTACGGAGAGGCGTGGGATATGTTTACTGCCTGCGCTCCGGATACCGTTATGGCAAATAAAAATAACATAGGTGCTTTAAGTAACAGAATAGCCGCCTTTAACGACGGAATAAGAGACGCAATAAAGGGCAATACATTTGATAAATTCAACAAGGGCTTTGCGCAGGGTTGCGGTCATCCCGATGCGGTTAAATCGGGTATTACGGCAAAAAGTGCAGGCTATGGCTGGGGCTGGGCAAAATCCCCTTCTCAGACGCTGACATATTGCTCCTGCCACGACAATTATACGCTTTGGGATAAGCTTATGATATCGTTCAGGGGAGCAAATTGTAACTACGATGAACGTGACGAAGCTGTTTTGGCTATGAACAAGCTTGCCGCTGCCGTTATCCTTACATCACAGGGAATGGTGCTGTTTCAGGCGGGAGAAGAAATAGCCCGCAGCAAGAAGGGCGAACACAACAGCTACAACCTGCCTGTAGAGATAAATGCGTTAAATTGGAATAACTTAAAAAAATTCAGAGATTTGCACGATTATTATGCAGGTCTCATAGAAATAAGAAAAAGCTTTGCGCCTTTTACCGATAACACCAGTACGTCTGCAATGGGTATAAGATTCTTAAACACATATGACGGACACGTTATGTGCTATGTTTTGCAAAATCAAATTGATCCCGAGCTCGGCTGGAATATGGTTTGCGTTATTTTTAACAGCGACCCTTACGAAAAGAAATCGGTATATCTCACCCAAGACGGTTTACCCAATGAATGGATACAAATAGCCGATGAAAACTACGCAGGTGTTACAAAGCTCAGAGAGATCAACACAGATTATATAAATTTGGAACCGTCTTCCTGTGCGATACTTGTCGATAAAGAAAGCTTTGAGCGCGCCGATATAAGATCGCGCAGAGGCCGGCTTGTTGTAAAGCACATTGAAAAGCAAAGCGGAATTATACTTGAGACTGAGCAATACAGCGGAGTACTGGGCGATAAATACAGAACGTATGCAAGCCGAGCTCTTATGGTAGATTATGATTGCAGAGCAGTGCTTGGCAAGCAAAACGGTGTTTATCAGGAGAATACTACTGAAGTAGTGTATTATTATGCTCCCTGCAACGAAGGCGTGGGCACAATAGTGGTAAAATATCTTAATGAAGACGGCACAAAAGAGCTTGCGCCGAAAAGAGTTGTACGAGACAGAAAATCTCGCAGATATGTGGTAAGGACCCTGCCGCATATAGAAGGCTACGAGCTTGATTTTTCAAGATACCCCACAAACAGCTCAGGCGTTATTGAAAATGATGTAACCGAGGTTTATTACTATTTCAAAAGTATCTCTCCAAGGTGCGTTAAGCTTTATTATAAAGATAAATGTGACAGGTCGAATATAAACGCTTATGTATACGGGAACGACGGAGAATATTTATTCAGCGGCGCTTGGCCCGGTTCACCGATGAATCCTATAGGCGGCGGATTATGGGAGCTTGACGTTAATATCGGAGACCTTGCGGACAGGTGTGTGCCTGAGGCAATATTCAATTTTGACGGTCAGCAAGAGCCGGGAAACGGTCAGGGCGGATATAAGATAAGGGGCTGTCAGGCAATAATAACGAACAAAAAAGTGAAATACACGGGTTTCTATTCTTATGTTCACATTGTCTATATAACAATGGACGCAAAAATACTAAAGCACGATATATTGAAGTCTCAGCCCGATGACGCAGCGGCATACACGGCCGAAAGAAAAGAGTTTGACGGGTACTGTTTCTACAAACAAAGCGGAGAATCGGAGGGAACATTCTCCACCACGCCGAAATATGTTTTCTTTACTTACAGAGAAGACGACGATTGATATATTGTATTTAAGATGTGAGGATTATTCCGAAAAACGGAATAATCCTCAATAGCTCTGAAAACAGACTCATTCTGTTTTAGAAAAAGAGGAAAATATGAAGGATTTTAATAATATAAGCGAACAAATAAAAGACGCAGACAGTGAAATATCTCATATTTTCAAAAAGAGATTGGGGCTTATAAAACAGGCGTCCGAAGAATTTCGCCGCCAAGGTCTGCCCGATAAAGCGCTTGATTTGTATTGCAAGAGCGACATATCACTTGACGACGAATATCAGCCTTATTATATAATGCTGAAAAACCAAATCGACAGTATTTCTAAAGCATACAGCCAAAAAATACTGTGCGGCATGAATATCGCTTACAGCGGAATAAAAGGCGCTTTTGGAAATATAGTTGCCAGAAAGATATTTCCCGGTGGAAATTATATAGGCTTTCCCGATTTTAAAAAGGCGTATGATTCTGTAGTATCGGGAGAGTGTGATTGTGCCGTTTTACCCCTTGAAAACAGCTATGCAGGCGTTGTGGGGCAAGTGTTGGATTTGGTGTTTGAAGGGCCTTTGTATATTAACGGTGAATACACATTAAAAGTAACTCACAATCTTGTGGGTACACAAAACGCACAAATCG
>JAEEHZ010000143.1 GCA_016281115.1 Clostridiaceae bacterium
CGGCGGCTGCTCACCTTTTGCTTGAAGTAATACTTAACAAGGGATTTAAATACTTTGTTAAAAATCTGTTGGTATACGCGGCAGCTATGGTATTACTGATACTTGTATACACAAGTGCCGCCACGGGATTATTCGGGCGTTACGCTTATGTGCCGGAGAACAACGCAATAAGCAAAATAGAGATAGATACATCGCCTGTATTTATTGATGATTACACTTATTACTTTTATGACACCAATGCGGATGATAATAGCTTTGTTGTAACAGACAGCGAGACCGTAAATATCATAACCGATATTCATCATGAGATCGTTGATCAGATAAAAGCAAACACATCCATGCCGTTTTGCGGCAATACTTACGATACAGTAGGTGATATGTTCGCGATATACGATAGTTACTTCAGCGAATATAAAGTTTCTCCGATAACCGTGAAATACACACTCAAAAGCGGTGTCGTCGTATCGAGATATTATGAGTCGGACTTTTTGAAGAATGAGCCTGTATTTGATAAACTCAAAAAGTTGCTGTACAGCCGCGAGCTTATAGATGCAAGCCTTGACCGTGTGGAAAAAATGATAGAAAAACACGACAGCAAATATTACGGCGATATAAATATCTCGCTGGGACTTTATGATCCGAATCCATATTATTCCGATGATATGTACGATTATGATGACGGAGAAGAATATGAAGGCTATGACACATACAAGAGCGTCAGCAAAAGAGGCGCGCTTAAGCTTATAGAAGCGTTAAAAACCGATCTGAAAGACGAGAAAAAGATGCAGTCTCTTATGAAAATGGGAGAGGAGTATTTTGAGACTTATAATAATTATGACAGTCGAAAAAATATGGAAAAAACCGTATATGAGCTGAGTTTCAGTTTCAGTAACGGAAGCGTTGATATATATATCCCCGAAGAATTTACCGAAACAATGTCGTGCTTCAGGCATTTCCCCGGATATTAAGTAAGCATACAGAATATATACATCCCCCAATACAGCGCCGCCCGAAGGAGTTAATAAACCTTCGGGCGGCGTATTGTCTTTAAAAACGGTTAGTTATGATTATCAGTACAGGAGCGCCTTTATGAAAAGCATCCCGTTTAAGTTATTCTAAAATTTTAACATCTTGCTCATTAATTAATTCCTGAACTATACTGTCAAGTTCTTTTCTCCACGCTTCATACGGATCTTCGCTTTTTGTCTGTGATAAAAAGTCTTTATAAACTCCTTCAAAATATTTGGAGGCTAACAGCTCTTTTCCCAAAACATCATACTGACTTTGCCAGTATTCTTCCATCGACATTCCGGCACCTTGCAAAAATGCCGAAAATTCATCTGCGCCTCCGGCTTGCTCTGATTTTTTGCTCCATTCAATTTGTTTATTAACGTAATCCTGAATTTCTTCATCCGTTACCGTGTAGCCCTTATCGATCGCTGCCTGATACTCTACTTCACGTCTTAATAGATAATTGTATGCCTTTTCTTTAGAAGCAGCCTCGTCAAAATTTGGATCTGAAATTCTGTATTTATCAACAATTTTTTGCAGTTCGTCACTGTAAATAACAATATCCTTGCCTATTGCGTAAACGTTTTTGTAATCTACAGGTTGCTTATCTATTATACCTATATTATAAAAGACTTGTTGCATTTTACCCATAAAGCTTCCGGAGTCTTTCGGCTCATCTGAAACTGCATATACAGAAAAGCAAATGCTTCCCAAAACAGCGACTGCAACAATTGCTGAAATAACTATAGATTTTTTCTTCATAGAGTATAGCTCCTTTGCTCTGTTGATCTTATAATTCAGTTTAGAATAACTTACAGCTTAGATGAGAATTTAAGCAATGTATTTATCTCTCCCGAAGCAATGATATGGTCGCCATCCTTGAAAATATAGTCAGGTGTTGTAATTGCTGTTGTTTTTCCATTGCTTTTTACTGCGAGGATGTTTATGTTGTGCTTTTTGCGGACATCAACACCTGCTATAGTTTTACCTACCCAGTTTTGAGGAATGGAAAACTCCGATATTGAAAAATCGTTGTCAATCTGTAAAAAGTCAAACATATGATTTGCGCTTGTACGCATGGCAAGCCTGCGTGCCGAGTCGCGTGTGGGATAAACGACCTCGTCTGCGCCGTTTCTGAGCAAAAACTTGCTTTGTATATCGCTTTCGGCTTTTGAAATTACTTTTTTTGCGCCGAGATCTTTAAGCAGTGAGGTTATTTCAAGCGATGCCTGAAAATTTTCGCCTATCGTTACAAAGCACACATCAAAATTATTGATGCCGAGTGAGCGCAACACTTCTTCATTTGTGCAGTCGCCTATTTGCGCGTCTGTGGAAGAAGCGGAGAGCATCTGTATTTTTTCCTCGTCAATATCTACTATCATAACGTCGTTGCCGAGTTCGGTAAGTCTGCTTGCAAGCTTGGTGCCGTATTTGCCCATTCCTATTATCAAAAAAGATTTCATTTGCTACCTCCGTTGTTTTATCCTATTAATACCTTGCCTACAGGTCGTGAAACAAGCGACGGCTTGGATTGTGAACGCAAAGCTATCACTACCGTAAGTCCGCCCAACCTGCCTGCAAACATTAGAAAACTGATTATATATTTAGATGCTGTGCTCAGCTGTGAAGTTATACCCAAACTCAGCCCTACCGTGCCTATGGCTGACGCTGTTTCAAAAAGCACCTGCTTAAGCCCAAACGGCTCTATAGCGCATAATATCATTGTGAATAACAATACTATACCTGTATACACAACGAATACGGCACTGGCGTTGTGTATTGTTTCGGTGTCTATTTTTTTCTTAAAAGCAACGGTGTCTTTTTTGTTCTCCGCTGCCGACAGCAGCGCCAATATCAAAACAGCAAGAGTAGTTACCTTCATGCCGCCGGCTGTTGAGCCAGAGTTGCCGCCGATTATCATAAGCATTACCGTAAGCAGACTGCCGCTGTCTGACATGTTTGCCAAATCATATGTTGCAAAGCCCGCGGTTCGCGGTGTAACTGCGCTGAACAGAGACATAAGAATTTTGTTGCCTGTTGTCTCTCCCGCAAACGCATTGTTATATTCAAATACAAAGAATAATATGGCAGGAACGATTATCAAAACTCCCGTGGACACCAAAACTATTTTTGAGTGAAACTGATATTGCGAGAAATGCCATTTTTTATTGATAATATCGTCCCACACCAAGAATCCGAGACCGCCAATAAGAATGAGAAGCATTATTATAGTATTTACGTACACATCCGTTCTGAAATAAGAAAGCGATGATCCGGGCAAGAATCTGCCCATAAGGTCAAAGCCTGCGTTGCAAAAAGCCGAAATTGAATGGAACACTGCGTAGTACACGCCTTTTAAAAATCCAAGCTCTCTGCAAAACTTAATGGCAAGTAAAACAGCTCCGCAAAGCTCTACTGCCATTGTTCGGATGACTATTCGCTTAACAAGCCCCACTATACCTCCTACGCCGAAAGCGGCGGTAGATTCCATAATAAGCTTGCGTTCGCCCAGACCTATGTTTCTGCCTATTACAATGGAAACCATTGTAAATATGCTCACAAAGCCAAGACCGCCTATTTGTATCAGCGTGAGTATAATAAGCTGGCCGAATAATGTCCAGTGAGAAAACGTATCATATACGGAAAGCCCCGTAACACATGTAGCCGATGATGAAGTGAACAGACAATCACGAAACGGTGTTGCCCGACCGTCTCTGGCGGCTATCGGCAGCATGAGCAGAAGAGCACCTATAAGTATAATACCTAAAAATCCGAGTGCTATTATGCGTGCGGCGCCGATTTTTATTCGTCTTTTTTTCATATAAGAGTACCTTTAGATTATGCGTATTTGTTTACTATATCGTTTTTGACGGCATCTGTTATTTTTGAAATGATCTCTTTCGCATCCGCGCGGCTTTTTCCTGTAGCGGTCATATAAAATTTAACTTTCGGCTCGGTGCCCGAGGGGCGTATTATCAGCTTGTTTTCGCCGCTGAGATCAAACTCAAGAACATTGGATTTAGGTAAAGATATGTCGGTTTGCTCTTGTGTTGCCGAATCCGTTTTTACCGAAAGCAGATAATCCGATACCTGCAATACAGAATATCCTGCAATTTTACCGGGTGCGGAAGTCCGCAAATCATCCATAAGTCTTTTCATTGTGTTAAGACCGGATATCCCGTCAAATTCAAAGTTAATAGTTTCGTTAAGGCAGTATCCGTAACGCTTGTATATTTCGTCTATTGCATCGGATAAATTCTTGCCCTGGGCTTTATAATATGCCGCAAGCTCGCATACAAGCATAGCCGCCACAACAGCATCCTTATCACGAACATATGTTCCTGCCAAAAAGCCGTAGCTTTCTTCAAAGCCGAAAACAAATCTGCTTTCCTCTCCCTTTTGCTCAAGCAGCTTTATTTGTTCTCCGATATACTTGAATCCCGTCAGTACATCTATAAGCTTACAGCCGTATTCGTTCACGATCTTTTTTATGATCGGTGTGGAAACTATAGTTTTTACCGCGACGGGATCATTCGGAAGGGTTCCGCATGCCTTGCGGTTTTTAAGTATGTATTCAAGCAATAATACGCCTATTTCATTTCCTGTTAAAATACGGTAGTCTCCGTCAAG
>JAEEHZ010000144.1 GCA_016281115.1 Clostridiaceae bacterium
AGGGCATTGTAAGCGGAAAAGACGGCGAGTGGATACACTTAGAGTATATACCCGGCGATATAAATATCAGAACGGGTCCGGCAGCTGCCATAGGCACAATATGTGTAATAGGCTCTGAAATCAATAAAGATGAGATCAAAAAGCTTTTTGATACTTAAAGCGTTTGATGATTAAAGGGGAAATTATTATGGAAATTCCGGTATATTTATTTGTAGGTTTTCTTGAATCGGGAAAAACGTCGTTTATTCAAAAATCACTTGAATACAGCGACTTTAATTCCGGCGAAAACACGCTTTATCTCATTTGCGAAGAGGGAATAGAGGAGCTTGATATCGATAGCCTTCCGGGTAAAAACATTTTTCCTTATGTAATAGAAGATGAAGAGCAGATCACAACTTCTTTGCTTAACAAGCTTCGCAAAAAGTATAACGCAGAGAGAGTTATAGTAGAATATAACGGCATGTGGCTGCTCGATAAATTTTTAAGCGCAATGCCAATGGGCTGGATAATATATCAGCAGATGATGACAGCCGACGCCACTACTTTTTTGACTTATAACGCAAATATGCGCAACCTGGTATACGATAAACTGCAAAACAGCGAATTTATAATATTTAACAGATTCAGCGACGAGATTGATAAAATGGCTCTCCATAAAATAGCGAGAAGCGCTTCCCGCGGGATAGCCATAGCGTATGAATACAGAAGCGGCAAGCTTGTGCAGGATGATATTATTGACCCGTTACCGTTCGATATAAACGCCGACATCATAAAAATCAATGACGACGACTATGCCGTGTGGTATGCAGATATGATAGACGATGAGCAAAAATATAACGGCAAAACGGTAAGCTTCAAGGGCTTGGTCGCCGTAAACAAAAAAGAATTGGGCGACGATTTCATTATAGGAAGGCACGTTATGAACTGTTGTGCCGCTGATATAACATATATCGGTATGCCCTGCAAATGGAAAAAGACGATGGAGCTAAAAATGCGTGATTGGGTACAGATAACTGCTGAGATCAAAATTGAAAACCACAAAGCTTACGGTGAGCCGGGACCTGTATTATATGTAAAAAGCGCAGAGCTAGCCAAAAAGCCGGAAAACGAAGTTGTTACTCCTTAAGTTTACCGCAGATTATGAAAATAAAAACAATTGAACCGATAGCTTACATTTATACCGGGTTTTCACAAAAATTCGGGATACCCAGGCAAAGCGGGCTTGTGCCTTCTCTTACTGCACGCATAGTATTTGAGGATAAATACAAAAGCCCCGACGCGATAAAGGGTTTGGAAAGCTTTTCTCATATTTGGCTGTTGTGGGGCTTCAGTGAGGCGGAATACAGCGGAAAGCTCACTGTTTTTCCTCCGCGGTTGGGCGGTAGGATTAAAAAAGGTGTTTTTGCCACACGATCGCCTTATCGCCCAAACGGTATAGGTATGTCAAGCGTTAAGCTTGAAAGAATAGAAATATCGGAGGGAAATACGGAGCTTATTGTATCTGGAGCCGATATCCTTGACGGGACTCCCATATATGACATAAAGCCTTATATTGCATACACTGATTGCCACGCTGATGCACAGGGCGGTTACTCAGAGCCGGATGATTTGATAGATATTGATTTTCCCCGGCATTTGCTCAATAAAATACCGGAAATACTCAGAAACAGTGTAACAGATGTACTCGCCCAAGATCCCAGAGCCGCATTTAACAAAAAAGAAGATTTTGTATACGGATTGAGATTCGACAAATATGATATCCGTTTTACCGTAAAAGAAAATAAATTGACCGTTACCGATGTGGTAAGCTGCAGCACCGAGAATGTTAAATAATATTTCCGGTGTTGTTTTTTAAAATAATTGCATGGTTATTATGCACAAAATAGTATTTTATTAGATGTACATATTATACAAACTTATAATTTGTTGATGACAAATATACTTTTATATGTTATAATAATCGAGCAATGTAAATTGTATTAAAATGTCTTACTTTGTTAAGACGGGGCTCATTTTGGGTCTCAAAAAATTCATTACAAAGGAGTAATAAAACTATGGCAAACAATCATTGCAAACGCTTGTTATCAGTTATTTTGGCAGCACTTCTTACACTGTCTATGACTGTAGTTACAAGCGTAGTTACCGTATCCGCAGACACGGTTGACCCGATCACTGACAGCAATTTCGGTGAAGGCATTTCCACCATAAAAGGTGTTATAGATGCTACCGACAGCGATATTGTTACAGTTATAGGTCAGCTCGTTTACAGATTTGGCAACTTCGACGGTGTAAACAGTGCAATCATTGAAGACGTTATCGATGGTGATGTTGTTGCACTCCAGATCTACAACTCTCTTGAAAGCTTTGCTATTGGTGACGTTGTAAAACTCACAGGTCAAAAGACCACATATTCGGGAATTCCCCAAATGCAGTCCATAACCGAAAGCTCGGTTGTAAAGGCTGCTGCTGATGTTCCCTGTATAGCCGCATTGGAGTACGACTCATTTGACGCTCTTGAAAGCGACTATCACCTTTCGGCATGGGTAAAGATTAAGGACGTTACCTTAGGTGCTTACGCTGCCGACAAAGACACAAACAAAGGCAATACCGTAGTTACCGATAAGAACGGTAAAACTATGAACATCTACAGAGGACATTCTTATCCCGCAGGTGTCGTTGAGGGCGAAAAAGTACATCTTTATGCATGTGCATCTACATATAACAGTGACCACCAGCTTCGTGTTGGTAACGCTACCGACTATGTAGTAACTAACGATACAAAGGGTCCGGTTATCACATTGCCCGAGTTTTCTTCAGCTTCAGTAGGTCAGGATTATACCGTATCTATCACAGCTGCGGATAATGTTGGCGTAGAGAGCGTAAAAATGACATATAAGATCGGCAACACAACAGGTACTCTTGATATGACAAAGGGCAACCTTGCCGACAAATATGAGGCAACTATCCCCGGAAACAGCATTACAGCAGGCAACAAGACAATAAACCTTACTTTTGTTGCAAAAGACGCCGCAGGTAACGAGACAACCGAAAAAGGCGCCATAGCTATTACAGACGTTCCGAGAATCACATCCGTAACTCCTGCTGCAAACTCTGCAACAGGCAGCGACAAACAGCCCACAATTACCGTAAACTTTGAAAACGCGGGAACAAATCCCACAGTAGAGCTTACAGTAAACGGCGAGAGCGTTAAGGCTATCGTATCGGGCAACACAGCTACATATAAGCCTGCTTCCAAAATGGAAGACGGCAAAGTTAAGGTAACTGCTGTTGTTAAGCGTTCAGACGGCGAAACAGCTACTTATAACTGGTCGTTTACAATAGGCGAGTCTAAGTTTGCTATATACGCCGGTCAGCTTCACTCACATACAGCTGAGTATTCCGACGGTGCAGGTACGCTTGAAGATGCTTATGAGCACGTTATGGGTCTCGACGAGTATGAAAACGTAGACTTCCTTGCAGTAACAGACCACTCTAACTATCTCGACAGCAAAGAAGAGCTTGGCACAATGGACGACTTAAACAGCGGTAACGGCAAGTGGGCAGAAGCTAAGGCTACCACGACCGAATACAACGCAAAAACAGATAAGTTGTTCGTATACGGTTATGAGATGACATGGTCCGGCGGTCCGGGTCATATCAATACCTATAACACAGTAGGTTTTGTATCAAGAAATAATACAGAGCTTAACAATAAAGCAGCCGACGCAGGTATGCAGCTTTATTATCAGCTGCTTAAAGATCATCCGGATACAGTATCTCAGTTCAACCACCCGGGTACTACATTCGGTACATTTTCAGACTTTGCATATTGGGATCCTCAGATAGACGAGAGAATCACTCTTGTAGAGGTTGGTAACGGAGAAGGCGCCATAGGCAGCTCCTCTTACTTCCCGAGCTATGAGTATTATACACTGGCTCTTGATAAGGGATGGCACGTTGCACCTACAAACAACCAGGATAACCACAAGGGCGTTTGGGGTAATGCAAACACCGCACGTTCATGTATCATTACCGACGATTTTACAGAGCAGGGCTTATATGATGC
Organism: Clostridiaceae bacterium; assembly: GCA_016281115.1. GTDB lineage: Bacteria > Bacillota > Clostridia > Oscillospirales > Acutalibacteraceae > JAEEHZ01. The sequence continues at coordinate 4,067 of JAEEHZ010000144.1, forward strand.
TCTTAAGGCTATGAGAGTGTTCTCAACTGAAGACCAGAACCTTGAGATTTACTACTACTTAAACGACAACATTATGGGTTCAATACTCAGCGATGTTGGCGAAAAAGTTCACATTGTTGCCGATATAGCAGACCCCGACAACGAAAATATTGGTTCAGTTTCCGTTATCGCAAACGGCGGAGTAGAAGTTTACAATACAAAGATCGCTTCCAACAGCGGAAACATTGATGTTACACTTGACAACAACTATTCATACTATTTCATTAAGATAGTTCAAGAGGACGGCGACATTTGCGTTACTGCTCCCGTATGGACAAGAGATGTTCTTAAGATCGGTATCACAAGCGTAGAAACAAGCAGTGTTATCGCGGTTAAGGGCGAGCCTCTTACCTTTACAACAACATTGTTCAATTACGAATCAGCCGCTCTTAACATAGAGAGCATGGTTTACTCAATAGACGGCGAAGAGGTTAAGACTGTTGATTCAGGACTTGATTCCGTTCCTACAGGCGGAGAGAAGAAGTACACTGCCGATATCACACCTTCAAAGCTCGGCAAACAAACAGTAACCGTTACGGTTAATGCTAAACTTGACGGCGTTCCTTATGTATTTACACACAATATAGACATAGATGTTCTCGACCCGAGCGAGGTTATAAACGTAGGTATAGATTACGGCCACGCCAACTTCTATATCAGCGGTAACTACGCAGGCTCAGACGCTGCTATGATCCAGTTGTTTGCAGAGCACGGTATAAGAGCTAACTATGTGAAAGACGAAATCACATATGATAAGATCAAAGATTTCGCTATCTATATCATAACAGTACCGTTCAAGAGCTACAATGTATCTGTTGCCGATGCGCTTTACAGCGCAGATGAGCTTGAAGCTCTCAAGAAATATGCCGACAACGGCGGCAACCTTATAATCTGCTCCAAGTCTGACAGAGGTAACCCGACTGTTACAGGTCAGGACGGCGGCGAGCTTATCGAAGAACAAAAGGCAAGCACTATCTCCAACGGTATTCTTGAGGCCGTAGGAGCAACATCAAGAATAGTTGAGGGTATTGTTGTTGATAACGAGAGAAAGGCTAACGAAGCTTATCGTCTCTATTTCACAGATTCAGAGAACTACAACTATGATAACCCCTTTGCAGCAAAGATCGCTGAAACAACAAACAACAGCTTCAGCTGCTACAACGGCGCACCTGTTTTGGTAGGTTCAAATGCAAGTCCTATCGTTAAGGGCTACGATACAACATGGGGCGCAAGTTACAGCAAAAACTTTACCGGCAGCGCATATGTTCCGAACTATGATGCCGACAAGGTAACCGTAGAAATGGGCGACGTTGCAGTTATGGCAAGTGAAACCTTGCCAGGCGGCGGCTGGTGTTTGGTAAGCGGCGTTACATTCTTCTCAACATTTGAAGTTAAGATAGAGATGGATAACATATTCACACTTCAAAACTCCAACTATCAGATGGTTATGAACATAATCGATATGATAGTTCCCGAACCCACAATCACAAAGATTGCAGACGTTCAGGCAGCTGGCGAAGGACTTAAATTCACTATAGAAGGTATAGTAACTTCAAACGCATCAGGCTTTGATAAAGAAACAGCTTTCTTTGACTGTATCTATGCACAGGACGAAACAGCAGGTATCAACCTGTTCCCGGTTGACGGAAACTTCCGGATCGGTCAAAAGGTTCGTGTAACAGGTGTTACATCAAGCTACAACGGAGAGAGAGAGCTTAAGGTATCTAAGATCGAGCTTATCGACGAAAGCATTAACCCGATCGAGCCGGAGCTTGTTTCCAATAAAGACGCAATGAGCAACGAAAAACTCGGTTCATTGCTTAAGATCAAGGGCGTAGTAAGCAGCTTGCACTATTCTTCTGACGGAGCTCTTGAGACCATTATGGTCAAAGACGCTAACGGAGACGAAGCAAGAGTATTTATCGACGGTTACATTATGTCCGACTACACAGGTCTTGACAAAATAGCCGTAGGTATGCCTATAAGTGCTATCGGACTTGCATCTATAACCGTTGACACAGAAGGCGCAGAGGAGTATCTCCACAGATTGCGTGTACGTAACAGAGCTGAGATAGTATTCTTAGGCGACGCCGATTTAAACGGCACAGTTAATATGGAAGACATCGTTCTTATCCAGAGAGTACTTGCAAACCTTGCAGAGTTTGATATCGGAGGAGATGCAGCGGCTGACGTTACACTTGACGGTCAGGTAAATCTTGAGGACGTTGTTCTCATTCAAAGATTCCTTGCAAAGCTTGCCGTATTCTGATAAAACAAATTAATATGTTTACCGCTCGGGATTATCCCGGGCGGTATTTTTATGAAAAAAATTATTATTTCCGTTGCGTAATAATATAATGTGATGTATAATATAATGGCATTTGTAAGAATATCTATTAAATTCGAGAGGATAATAATATGCTTTTATCACAGCTTTTGGCAGATATTGATTATAAGATAGTAAAAGGGCAGGATGTTGAAATTACATCACTCATATATGATTCGCGCAAAGTTACAAAAGGCAGCGTTTTTGTTTGCTTAAAAGGCTCGTCTTTTGACAGCCATACGAAAGCTTTGGAAGCCTGCAATTCGGGCGCAGTGGCAATTGTAGCCGAGCACGAGGTGGAGTGCGGTGACAACTGTACACTGGTAATAGTTGACGATACAAGAAAAGCCCTCGCCTATATGTCTTGCGCGTATTTTGATTATCCTGCAAGATCACTTAAAACGGTTGCTATAACAGGCACAAAGGGAAAAACCACCACCGCCGCAATGATAAGATATATATTGGAAGAGGGCGGCATTAAAACCGCAACGATAGGCACGTTGGGCATTGTTCTTGACGACAGGATAATAACTACCAATAACACAACACCCGAATCTTATGAGATACAAGAAGCTATGCGCCTTATGGTCAACAGCGGTTATAAGGCTGTTGTTATAGAGGCCTCAAGCCTCGGCTTTAAATGGCACCGCACAGACGGGGTTATGTTTGATTTCGGTGTGTTTACAAACTTTTCTCACGACCATATCGGCGGAGTTGAACATGAATCACTGGAAGAATACTTTGATTGCAAGGCGATGCTGTTTTCGCAGTGTAAATACGGCTGTGCAAACGCAGACGATGAAAAATTCGAGCAGATAAAGTTACTTGCAAAATGTCCCGTTGAGAGTTTTGGATTTTCCGAAAAAGCCGATATGCGCTGCGTAAATTCTGAGCTTATCAATGACTCGGGGTTTATCGGAATACATATAGACACACAGGGAAGCCTTAATTTGAGCGCCGATGTTGCCGTTCCCGGTAAGTTCAACGCGTATAACGCACTGGCGGCGCTAAGCGTATGCAGACATTTTGATATCACAGATGAGAATATGATAAACGGCTTGCGCAAGTTCAAGGTAAAAGGCAGGGTAGAACCTGTTAAAGTAAGCGATAATTTCAGCGTGCTTATAGACTATGCCCATAACGCCATCAGTATGGAAAATGTTCTTACCACACTAAGGCAGTATAACCCTCACAGAATAATTACGATGTTCGGCGCCGGCGGAAACCGTCCAAAGGTAAGACGCTATGAAATGGGCGAGACTTCAGGTAAATTATCGGATCTGTCTGTTATCACAGAGGATAACTCACGTTACGAAGATGTTAACGATATAATTAACGATATACTTGTCGGTATGAAAAAAACAAACGGAGAATATGTTGTTGTTCCAAACCGCCGCGACGCGATAAAGTATTGCCTTGATACAGCGCAAAAGGGAGATATTATAGTGCTTGCAGGCAAGGGACACGAGGATTATCAGGAGATAAAAGGTGTAAAATATCATCTTGACGAGCGTGAAGTAATAGACGATATTCTCAAAACAAATAAGTATTGATGACCGGTTGCCGTATTCGACGTAATCAGATATTATTTTATTGTATAATAAGCTTGTCAATTTTCAACGAAAGGGAATATAAGACCGCGAATTGGTCTTAAAATAAGGATTTGATATTATGTTCGCTAAAGATATCAGTATAGATTTAGGCACAGCAAATACCTTGGTGTATATGAAAGGCAAGGGCGTTGTAATGCGCGAGCCGTCCGTTGTTGCAGTAGATTTGAGAGACGACACAGTGCTTGCCGTAGGCGCGCAGGCAAAAGAGATGATAGGCAGAACGCCCGATTCAATTGTTGCCGTTCGTCCGCTTAAAGACGGTGTTATCGCTAATTTTGACATAACAGCCACAATGCTTAAGCACTTCATAAGAAAATCCACAAAAATCGGAATGTTCAGCAGACCGAAGGTCGTAATATGCGTTCCTTCGGGTGTTACCGAGGTAGAAAGAAACGCTGTTGCCCAGGCTGCCATACAGGCAGGGGTAAGACCTAAAGATTTTATTTCCATTGAGGAGCCTATGGCGGCTGCAATAGGCGCGGGTATGCCTGTGGACGAGCCTGTCGGCAATATGGTAGTTGATATCGGCGGCGGAACATCAGAGGTCGCGGTAATTTCTTTGGGAGATATAGTTACATCCTGCTCGGTAAGATGTGCCGGCGACAAGTTTGACGAAGCTATAATCACACATATCAAAAAGCGTTACGATCTTCTTATCGGCGAGCGCACCGCAGAGGATATTAAAATAGCCATCGGATCCGCATATCCTTATGAAAACGAAGGCGAAATGCTTGTTAAAGGCAGAAACCTTATAGACGGACTTCCGAAAGATATTACCGTTAATTCGGCTGAAATTCGTGAGGCAATGTCCGATTGCATAAAGATGATAATAGAAGCCGTTAAAAACACACTTGAAAAAACTCCCCCCGAGCTTTCGGCTGATATTTATGACCATGGGATCGTTTTAACGGGTGGCGGAGCTCTTATCCGCAATCTGGACAAGCTCATTTCAATAGAAACTCAAATGCCTGTCTTTGTTGCCGAACAGCCTCTCGACTGTGTTGCGCTCGGCGCAGGAAAACGTCTCGACCGCGGAAATATGGAGTCTGCGTATTATAAAAACAGAAGAAAATAATAAATTTTATATTATCTGAAACGGAGGACGCGTGTATCGTATATTATATTCCGATACACGCTCTGCTTATATGAATGTATTAAGATTCAAAGGCGCAAGAATGTTTGCGGGAATACTTTTTGTTTTGATAGGTGCGTGGATAATAAGTGCGGCTGTCGGTTCTTCTTTTACAACGTCTGTAATAAACACCGTTACATATCCTATAAGGCAGCTTACAAACGGGGCAGCGCAATCTATGCAGCCCGAAAAGAGCGCTTAGGAGCTTTCACATGAAAATGCCCTTCTCCAAGAGCAAATAAACTCTTTGCAGGAACAGCTTGTAAATTATTATGATATTCAAAAAGAGAATGAACAGTTCAAGAAGTATTACAATATAAGGTCCGAAAACGCGGAGTATCAGCTTATAACCGCCTCTGTTATCGCAAAGGATGATCTTTCGGGATCAAAAATGTTTACCTTAAATAAAGGTATTACATCGGGGATAAAGGTAAATAACCCCGTGCTTACGGAAAAAGGTCTTGTCGGATGGGTGAGTGAGGCAGATATCACAAGCTGCACCGTTACAACTATTCTTTCCGAAGCAACAACGATAAGCGTTATCAACAAACGCACATCGGATACAGGTATACTTACTTCCTCCGACAAATACGCCCAAAGCGGTCAGGCTGTTATGACAATCCTCAATGAAAATTGCGATATTGCTAAAGGCGATATAATAGTCACCTCGGGAATAGGCGGGGTTTTTCCTGCAAATTTACGTGTAGGCGTAGTGTCGGACGTTAAATTTGATGAGTTTGATACTTACAAATACGCTGTTATAACGCCTTATGAAGATATAAACAATACTAACGAGGCTGTTATTATAACAGATATAATAAGTCAGTAAAAAACTATTGCGGAGAATATATGAACGGAAAAAAGTATTTAAGGTTACTATTATATATAATTGCGGATCTGCTGTGCTTTTCACTGCAAAATACCCACGGTATGCTTTTCGGTATTTTCGGGATGACTCCCTTGCTTGCTTCCGCGCTTGCATACGGTGTTGCCGTGTATGATAATATAAATTTTGCTTTAATCATTGCGGCTGTGTCTGGGGTACTTTCAGAAATAACTTTGGGCTCTGTTATAGGACCGTATGCGATATTTCTTACTGCAATGTGCTTTTTGGTCAACAGGTCGTCAAATTACTTCTATTCGGGTGCGTTGTTTGCAGTTTTAGCAGCAGTAGGTTATTCGGTATTAGCTTGCTTAGGTGTGCTTGTTTGTTTCAGTGCTCAAAATAACATAAGCATAAGCTTTGAGCATATTTTAAAACACGGCTTGTTAAGAGGATTGTATACATGGTTGTTCTGTGTGACCGCCTGTATGCTTATGAAAAAACAACCGGTTGAAGACTAAAGAATAAGGCGGGTGAAAAAATGCTTGCAAACAGTTCGATAAGTAAATTGAGAATTACATTATGCTTTGTGCTTTCTGCTGTTATTGCCGCGGTGTTTTTTGCCCGGCTTTTTGTTTGGCAAATAGTTCAGGGCGACAAATATAAGCAGGTATCCGATATTGCCGCCGCATATTCGGTAGATACGCAGGCGGTAAGGGGAGAGATACTCGATGTTGACGGAACCCCCCTTGCAATAAACAAACCTATTTATAATCTTACTATAAATAAAATGTATGTTGAAAAGAACAGGGAAAACGAAGTTATTGAAAAAGTTCTGACTATATTAAACGAATTAAACATAGAGTATAATGATATATTACCAATTGTATATTATAACGATACTTATGATTTTGCCGCAGACAAAGAGGAAGAAATATCAATTCTCAAAAGTCCCGAAATGCTCAATATAAACAGCAATGCTTCGGCAGACGAATGTATGACCTTACTTACGCTCAGATATTCTCTTGACATAGGCGTAATGACAGAACAAATGCGTCGCGATGTTATCAGCGTAAGATATGCAATGGAGAAAAGCGGTTACAGTATGACAAACCCTTATACTGTTGCCGAAAACATAAGCGAGCATGACCTTGCAGTGATCGCAGAGCGCACACAAGGCGTACACGGTATTAAAATATCCGTTTCTTATGAGAGATATAACCCAAACGGTACCGTTGCACCGCATATAGTGGGAAAAGCAGGCTCTATAAGCGCAGAAGAATACGAACAGCTTAAAAATAAGGGATATACCTATAACGATACAATAGGCAAAAGCGGGATAGAATCGGGTATGGAAGAATACCTTAAAGGTTCTCCTGGGCAAAAGCTTATGACTATAAACGCAGACGGCTCTGTTGTTATATCCGATGACAGCAAAACAGCCACACCCGGAAACACCGTCTATTTAACCATAGATTCTCAAATTCAACAGGTGCTTAATAGATCTTTGGAGGAAAATGTTACCGCGGCGCGTGAAAACGGAATAGCAATGGACAGCGACAAAAGCGGAGAAGACTGTTTCAGCGGAGCAGCAGTTGTACTTAATGTAAAAGATTTTTCTGTTATTGCCGCAGCGTCGTACCCAACATTTGACCTGCAAAAATACAGCGAATACGATTATTATACAAAGCTTGTAAACGACGAGCATACGCCGCTTTTCAACCGTGCTTTTAACGGCTTGTACGCGCCGGGTTCTGTTTTCAAGTGTTGTGTTGCGGCTGCCGCACTAGAGGAGAATATTATACAGCCCTCAACTCAGATAAAATGTACTCACATATATGACTATTATAAATCGGACGTTGTTCATTGTATGGGTACCCACGGACTGATTGATATGTTTGAGGCCATGGCGTATTCGTGCAACTATTATTTTGCCGATGTAGGCAGAATGTTAGGGATAGAAACAATGTACCTTTACGCCCAGCGTTTCGGACTTGGTGAAAAAACAGGCGTGGAAATGTACGAGTCAACGGGTACACTTGCCGGCAGAGACAACGATGTGTGGTATGATGCAAACACCGTAAAAGCCGCAATAGGTCAGTCAAACAACGCTTTTACACCGTTGCAGCTCGCCACTTACGCCGCTACAATTGCAAATAACGGAACGCGGCTTAAAACCCACCTAGTAAGCCGTGTTACATCATACGACAGAAAAGAGACCGTATATGAAAACGACACCGACAATCCAACTGTCGCAAAAGAAACGGGAATATCGAAAAATAATATAAACACCGTAAAAAAAGCTATGAGAAAAGTCGTCACCGATGAAAACGGTACCGCAAATTCGGTGTTCGGGGATTATAAGATTCCAATCGCCGCCAAAACAGGCACAGCGGAAAACGCGGGCAGTGACCACGCGACATTTATTTGCTTTGCTCCGTATGATGAACCTGAGATTGCGATAGCGGTGGTACTCGAACACGGAGCCAAAGGCAAATACAGTATGTCGGTAGCGAAAGATATAATGGATTCTTATTTCAATATAAACCAAACAACAGATACAGACACACAAACGGAATGAGCAAAGGCGTGCTTCCAGCGGAGGTACGCTTTTTGTA
>JAEEHZ010000145.1 GCA_016281115.1 Clostridiaceae bacterium
AATACGGCGACGCCAATAATGTTGCAGACGCCTTTATTGGGCTTGAGGGTAATGGATATGAGAAGTTAGCTGAAGCAATGGACGCAGAGTCGGAAAATTTTGATCCGGCAAAAGCGCTTTCACAGCTTAAAGCTTATTCAGGACAATTTTCGGCGGAAACAAAAGCGCCTTATACTCTCGTGGATGATGAAACACTTGCGACAGAGGACGTTACATACACAACGGAAGATCTGGCTAATGCGACTGCGATTCTCGAGAAATACGAATTTGAGGAACCCGATCCTGCAAATTACGGCGTGTGGGTGCCCGGCGTGCCTGCGCTTTTGGAAAATGCTCTTGACAGCGTTAACTGTGCAGAATGGCTTAAGGGACTTATACTCGACGGTATTGTAGCAGGTGTAGGCGCAGTTCTCGGATTTGTACCTCAGATACTCATACTTTTTATATTCCTGGCGTTTTTGGAAGCCTGCGGATATATGGCGCGTATTGCGTTTGTTATGGACAGAATTTTCAGAAAATTCGGCTTGTCGGGCAAATCGTTTATACCGATACTTATAGGAACAGGATGCGGCGTGCCGGGAATTATGGCATCGCGTACCATTGAAAACGAGCGTGACCGCCGCATGACGATTATGACCACAACATTTATTCCCTGCGGAGCAAAGCTTCCGTTTATCGCCATGATAGCAGGCGCTGTTTTCGGCGGAGCGGCCTGGATAGCGCCGTCTGCGTATTTTCTCGGTATGGCTGCGATAATAGTATCAGGCATCATTCTCAAAAAGACTAAGATGTTCTCCGGAGACCCTGCTCCGTTTGTAATGGAACTGCCGGCATATCATATGCCTACTTTAGTCAATGTTTTGCGCTCAATGTGGGAGCGCGGCTGGGCGTTTATCAAAAAAGCGGGAACGATCATCCTCTTGTCAACTATCGTTGTATGGTTTACGACATATTTCGGATTTACACCCGATGGCTTCAGAATGTTATCGGAAGATGAAGTTGATATGAGTATTTTGGCAGCGATCGGCAACGCTCTCGCTTGGATATTCATTCCTTTAGGATTCGGAAACTGGCAGGCTGCGGTCGCTTCTATAACAGGTCTTGTAGCAAAAGAAAATATTGTAGGTACTATGGGTATCCTTTACAGCGGAGAAGGAAGCACTTACGCAAATATAGCGTCTGCGTTTACGGCTGTAAGCGGTTATGCATTCCTGGTGTTCAACCTGTTGTGCGCGCCCTGCTTTGCGGCAATGGGAGCGATAAAACGTGAGATGAACAGCGCAAAGTGGTTCTGGTTTGCGGTTGGATATCAAACAATGTTTGCGTACCTTACGGCGCTTGTTGTAAACCAGGTAGGCAGTATGTTTACCGGCAACGGAAATATTATAGGTTTTATAATTGCGCTGTGCGTTGTAGCTTTGGCAGTGTTTATGCTTGTAAGACCTTATAAAGAATCAAACAAGCTTACAATAAAACATTAATTATTTACCCCTGTTTTTACCGTACGGGAATCTTAGCAAAGGGCGTAGTTTTGACATAAGGGAGGAATATAATATGCTTGAATGGTTAGGAAATAATTTATCTACGATCGTAATTTCTTTCATACTGCTTGCGGTTGTTGCGCTTATAGTTATTAAAACCGTTGCCGACAAGCGAAACGGAAAAGCAAGTTGCAGCTGCGGCTGTCAGAATTGCGCTATGAGGGATTCCTGTCACAAAAAATAATAACTGAAATTTAACGGAAACGCTTTTTATCATTTACGGTAAACAGCGTTTCTTTTTGTATACCAATGAAGTGTATTGTATTAACATCAATGTTCTGGTATAATGATCAAAAATAAACCGAAAGAAGGAATATGTATGCTTAAAGCGGGCGACAAAGCACCTGAGTTTAATTTATCGGACAAAAACGGAAATACGGTTTCATTAAAGGACTTTAAAGGAAAAAAGACGGTAATATATTTCTATTCAAAAGATAATACATCGGGCTGTACACGGCAGGCTAAGGCTTTTGCAGAATTATACAACCTGATAAAAGAGCATAATGCAGAGGTGATAGGAATAAGCAAAGACAGCGCAGTTTCACATTTGAAATTTGCCGAAAAGTATGAATTGCCGTTTGTATTGCTTTCCGACCCCGAGCTTGATGCGATAAAAGCTTATGATGTATGGCAGGAAAAGAAAATGTACGGTAAAACAACTATGGGCGTTGTCCGAACAACATATATCATAGACGAAAACAGCGTTATAGAAAAAGCTATGCCTAAGGTCAAGCCCGACACAAATGCCGCCGATGTTTTAAGCTTTTTGAAGGGCGGCGCAGAGGGCTGATATGAAATTTATTGATAAGCTGAGGCTGTGGCTTCAGAACAGATACGGCTTTGACGAGCTGTATTTGTTTTTGTCTTTTGTGTGTTTGATATTTATTTTGCTTTCCGTTATTCCGTCGCTGAGGATACTCGGTGTTTTTGCAGTAGCGGGTATTTGTTACAACACCTTTCGTTTCCTTTCAAAAAATATTGAGGCGCGCCAAAAAGAAAGAGAATTTTACCTTAAACGAAGAGATACCGTAAAGGTGAATTTCAACCTTTTAAAAAAGCGCATTAAAGACAGAAAAACCTATAAATATTTTAAGTGCGGCTCTTGCAAGGCTGTTTTGCGTGTGCCAAGGGGCAGGGGGAAGATCGAAATTACATGTCCTAAATGCAAATCAAAATTTATTAAGAGATCTTGAACTAAACGGGCTTTCGGTATTTTTACCGAAAGCCCGTTGCTTGTTTGCACACAAAAGAGATAATAAAACACCGAAATCAACAAATATTATGCTGTGGTATTGCAATTTTTTTGTTATATGATATAATAATTAAAATGGTGTTGTTTGCCGACATATTATTAAGGGAAATTGGTGATAAAATGCGTAAAAATAAATCGTTAATAAAAAAAGCGGCGGCACTTATCACTATGCTTGCTTTGGTGCTTTCGGCAGGTAATTTATTCTTGAAAACAAAAACAGACGCCGTTAGCTTTAACGACATAAACGACAAAAGTATATTTTTAATGCAAGAGGAAAGCGGTACCTGCACGCTTGTTTCGATGGCGATGCTTTTGCGCCGCACTGCCCTTGCCGCCGGTGACGAAAACTGGCAGAGCATTACCCCCGAAGCCATTCGCAAAGACGCTTGGCTTGAAGGCGTGGGGCTTTATTACAGCTTTGAGTATGAAGGCATAAAAATAGATCACGGAAACTTAAACGGTGATAAAACCAATGAAGAAGTTTTAAAGGAGCTTTTAAACAAACATCCCGAGGGTATTGTGATCCTTGATTATGAAACACCCCATGCAGTGCTTTTGACAGATTATGAGAACGGAGTATTTTACTGCGCCGATCCTTCTGTGGGCGGAGGCAGAATATCAATTGACGGAGCTTACGGTGTGCGCGCCGATAATGCCGATTCTTATTGGTATGTTTCCTCCCGAGAAACTGTTATAGAAAAAGTTGAGCAGGATAATGATGATGCTTTATCTGATGATATTCTTCAAGGTATAGACGATTTAATTCTTATGTGCGACCTTGAGAGTTTTTCAATCAACATAGGAAAAACGGTTGTATTTAATTTCAACGTACAAGACGACAGAGATTATGCCCTTATCGTGGAGAAAGACGAAAAGCTTTATGAGCATTTTGCAGCGCCGAGCAATCCTTTTGTGTACACTTTTTACTGTCAAGGCGTTTATAAGGTATACATAAAAGTTGACAGCGAAAACGAAGAAACGCTTTTGTCAAATCCTGTTTTTGTAAATGTGATCTCAAGCGATGATGAACAGATCATTATTCTTGAAGATGAAGTACAAATGAACGGTAAATTAACAGGCGATATTGACCTTGACGGCACTGTAAGTATGTCTGACGTTACTTATTTACAGCAGGCAGTAGCAAACCTTATTACTCTTGACGAAAGTATGATTCAAAATGCCGATGTAAACGGTGACAGTGAGATAAATATGGGAGATATCACATATCTTCAAAAGTATTTGGCACACCTTGTAGAAGAGCTTGAAAGCGGCTCTCCGGCAGAGTATGAAGGATGGGACTGTTACGGAGAAAACATAAAAACAATAAAGCATTACAGTGCGTCCGGGATGCTTGAAAGTGAGGATATATATTATCGTAACGCTGCCGATGAGTATGAACAGACCCAGCAGTATACATATGACGACAGCGGAAGATGCACAGGCGCGGTTGTAATAACCGACAAAGAGATACTTGCCCGCCAGACGGTATACGGCGACAACGAAAAGCCGATGCAGTCTATATTCAGATACGGCGACAGTATAATATTCACATACAGATACGAATATGACGAGCAGGCAAAAGAAGAAAAGATAACCTGTCTCGATTTGGCGGAAAATGTGCTTTATTACATAACAAAACTTGAAGACGTTGAGACAAACAGTACCATAATAACAACACATTTGAGCGACGACAGTATAACGGGCTGTGTTGTGATATCGCGCGATGAAAACGGAGACGTTGCCGATTATCATTACGATAACAGCGGAAATCTTATAATAGTAAGAAAAACAGTAAACGGGATTCTTACACAGTCTACTAATATGATCTTTTACGGATAAAAGATACAAACCAAAACAGAACAAATAATAGCAAGCCGGGAAAGCTTTTAAAAGCCAGCCCGGCTTTTTGTGTGTAATATTTTGCCTGTCAAAGCGTAATATTTAATGCTAATTAAAATATAATAAATGTTTTCATGTTTTTAAATGTAATTTGATATATATTTGCGCGAAGTCTTTTATTTTGTCGAATTATGTGATATACTGAATAAAATGAGAATTTTTGGAGTTGAAGATATGAAATCCAATAGAGGAGGAATATTAAGCTTTATAAAAAACAACAGGCTTATGATAGTTTTGTCATCGGCGGCAGTTGTTGTGTGCATTTTGGCGGTTTTCGGCGTTATGTATATCGTTGAGCATTTAAGCGCACAGCCGGAAACGACAGTAACAAGCGATACCGACACAGGTGAAAGAATAAGCTTTTCTTACGGAACATCGGATAATCAAATAACAGTTGACGTTTTGAGCGATGTGGAAATAAATACGCTAAATAACGACAATTTTACCGATATTGACGGTTTAAAATATTATATGGAGAACGGTAAAAAGGTTTCTTTTGCAGGAATAGACGTTTCCGAATTTCAGCACGAGATAAATTGGGCTGCGGTAAAGCAATCGGGAATAGAATTTGCAATGATACGCGCAGGCTTCAGAGGAAGCACCGAGGGCGGACTGTTTGAAGACGGCGTTGTGCGCGCAAATATAGAAGGTGCGATAAACAATGGCATTGAAGTGGGACTCTACTTCTTTTCGCAGGCTACAAGCGAGCAGGAGGCCGTAGAAGAAGCAAAATTCATTGCCGATATTGCCGACGGGTATAATGTGACATATCCGCTTGTGTTTGACTGGGAGCGAAATGAAGAATCAGACTCACGTACCCTTAACATAACCCCCGCACAGGTAACGAAGTTTGCGTCGGCATTTTGTAAGGAAACGGAAAAGAGGGGATATACCCCTATGATATACTACAACGAATATTACGGCTATATGCTTTATGACCTAAGAGAATTTAAGGACCATAAGATGTGGTATGTTCAATATTCCGATACACCGAGTTTTTATTATGGGTTTGATATGTGGCAATACACGGAAAACGGTCAAATAGACGGTATAGACGGAACTGTTGACATAAATGTGTATTTTCAAAGACAGAATGGCAAATAAATTTGATATTGCAGATGAATCTGTGGTATAATCAACAGGTTATCTTATATTCTTAAAACTATTGTACGGGAGCTTACCTGATGATAATAAATATTGACGGTATTAACACAAATTACATAAAACAAGGCAGCGGTGAGGCTTGCCTTTTGCTTCACGGCTGGGGGGCAAATATAAAGCTTTTTGAGCGTTTGATAAACCTTTTATCAGAGAAATATTGTGTTTACGCGCTCGATATGCCGGGCTTCGGCGAAACCGATGAACCGAAAGATACGTGGTGCGTTGATGATTATGTAGATTTTGTATTGAAATTTGCAGAAAAGATGAATATAACTTCGGCAAACCTTTTGGGACATTCGTTTGGCGGCAGAGTGATAATCAAAATGGTCAACCGTGAAAACACGGGATTTGAGCCGCTTAAAATAATGCTTATTGACAGCGCCGGAATAAAGCCGAAAAAGAGCTTAAAGCAAAAGCTTTCGCTCAGGGCGTATAAGATATCAAGAACTGTTATGCAGACGCCTCCGCTTAAAAAAATGTTCCCGGATGCTGTGGAGAATATGAGAAAAAAGAGGGGTTCGGCAGATTATAACTCTGCTTCTCCCGTTATGCGTTCAACGCTTGTTAAGGTCGTGAACGAAGATTTGACGCCTTTGCTTAAAAACATAAAACAATCAACACTTCTTATTTGGGGCGATAAAGACACAGCCACCCCGATAGACGACGCACGCCTTATGGAAAAGCTTATTCCCGACAGCGGCTTGGTCGTCGTTAAAGGAAGCGGGCATTATTCGTTTTTGGAGCAGCCCGTTTTTGTGGAAAGGGTAATTGCGTCGTTTATGAATTTGGAGGTGAGCGGATAATGCTTATTTTTGCGCTTATTACAATGTTTTTGCTTGGCTATGCGATTTGCGTGGTGTTCGGCGCCAAGCATTATATGCATATGTATCAATTAAATTCATACAAGCCACGTGTTCAGCAGCAGTGGATAAAGAAAAACAGTAAGAGTATTTGGGGAAAGTCTTTGCCTGCGTTGCTTATAATACCCATATGCCTGCTTTTTCCTAAAACAGGGCTTACTATCGGGGGTATATACTATATCATAATAGCTTATATGAACCGCAGCACAAAAGCAAAAAAACCGCTTGTATATACAAACAGAGTAAAACGACTGATGACAACGGTGCTTATACTGACGCTCGGCGCCTGCGTGGGGGCATTTCTTCCTGCGTATTTGACTTTTTTGAACAAATCAACAATAAGCTATCAGGATAAGATGTCGGCAAAGCTTGTGCTTTCGCTTGTTACGGTGCTTTATTACATAGCGTTGCCTTATATAGTGCTAATTGCGGATTACATAAATAAACCGATAGAAAAGGCGATAAACAATAAATTTATTAAAGAAGCAAAAAGCATAATAGCCTCTATGCCCGAGCTTAAGGTTGTGGGAATAACAGGCAGCTACGGTAAAACGAGCGTAAAGTATTACCTTACCTCTCTGCTTTCGGCAAAATATAACGTGCTTATGACGCCTGAAAGCTATAACACGACACTCGGTGTTGTGAGAACCATACGCGAGCGCCTGAGAGCCACACACGAGATATTTGTGTGCGAAATGGGCGCGCGTAATGTCGGAGATATAAAAGAGATATGCGATATAGTTCATCCGAAATACGGCATAATAACCTCGGTCGGACCCCAGCATTTGGAATCTTTTAAAACTATCGACAACATAAAGAAAACAAAGTTTGAGCTTGCCGATTCTTTACCCGAAGACGGTATTGCGTTTCTTAACGCAAATGATGAAAATATTGCGAGCGTAGGTTACAACAGAAAAAACATAACTTACGGAGTAGATGAAGGCGACTATAAGGCTTGTGATCTTAGGCTTTCATCAAAGGGAACGTCATTTACGATGATATGTCCGAGCGGCGAAAGGGCTGAGTTTTCAACAAAGCTTATCGGCAGGCACAATGTACAAAATGTTGCAGGCGCTATTGCCTGCGCAAACACGCTCGGCGTTCCGCTTTCTTCTTTGCAGGCGCCCGTTAGGCGCTTAGAAGCGGTAGAACACAGATTAAAGCTTAAAAAGCAGGGAAATGTTACAATAATTGACGACGCTTATAACTCAAATCCAAACGGCACAAAAGTTGCTTTGAGCACACTTGCGATGTTTGACGGGATAAAAGTTATTGTAACGCCCGGTATGGTCGAGCTCGGCGACAAACAGGATTTTTATAATAAAGACTTCGGAGAACGCTGTGCAGACGTTTGCGATTATATTATTCTTGTGGGCAGAAAACAGACCGAGAGCATTGCCTTGGGCGTGCGTGAAAAAAGATTTGACGAAAGCCGGCTTATCATTTGCGATACTATTGACGAAGCTTTTAAAAAGCTTTATATGATAGATGCTCAGGGAAAAGAGCTTATTGCATTGCTTGAAAACGATTTGCCCGACAATTTTCTTTAATATTTAATTATGGGGGATATGCAGATATGAAGATAAAACTTGCCGTTTTGTTCGGCGGAAAAAGCGTCGAACACGAAATATCAATAATTTCCGCAGTGCAGGCAATGGCTGCGCTGAACCGTGAAAAATATGACGTGATTCCCGTGTATATTACAAAGGATAACAGATTTTTCACGGGCGAATGCCTTTTTGATATAGAAAGCTACAAACAGAATTTAAAAAGTCTTGAATCTAAGTGTGAAAGAGTTATTTTTGTAAGCGAAAACGACAAAACGTTCATTGTAAAATATCCTCAAAAGAAATTTAAAAACAATGTGGTAGATTATATTGACGTTGCATTGCCGATAGTTCACGGAACAAACGTTGAAGACGGCACAATGCAGGGATTTTTGCAGATGTATAATATTCCTTACGGCGGTTGCGATGTTATGTCGTCTGCCGTAGGTATGGACAAATACGTTATGAAAACGGTGCTTAAAGACAACGGTATTCCCGTGCTGGATTGTAAAGTATATACATCTTACGCTTATGAGCAAGGCGCAGATGAAATAATTAAAGATATTGAAGATAAATTCGATTATCCCGTAATAATAAAGCCCATAAATTTAGGTTCAAGTGTGGGTATCAAAAAAGCATCAAACAGAGAA
>JAEEHZ010000146.1 GCA_016281115.1 Clostridiaceae bacterium
AAAAAAACAACACATTAATTTTGATTAAAGTGTGGGTATCAAAAAAGCATCAAACAGAGAAAAACTTGAAGAAGCTCTGGAGCTTGCTTTTGAGTTTTCGCTCAAGGTGCTTTGCGAAAGAGCAATAGTTAATTTAAAAGAGATAAACTGCGCTGTTTTGGGCGACGGGGAAGAAGCCTTGGCAAGCGAATGTGAAGAGCCGATAACAGGCGACGAAATATTAAGCTACAAAGACAAATATATGGATAATGGCTCTAAGGGTATGAGCGGCTTAAAGCGCCGTATGCCTGCCGACATCACAAATGAGCAGCGCGAGTGCGTGCGTGATATGGCAGTAAAGGCGTTTAAGTGCTTGGGCTGCAGCGGTGTTGCGAGAATAGACTTTATGATGGACACCGAAACAAAACAAATATTTATTAACGAGATAAACACGATACCCGGCTCATTATCGTTCTATTTGTGGGAGCCGCTGGGTATAAAATATGATGAACTTTTAGACAGGCTTGTATCTTTGGCGCTCAAAAGAGAAAGAGAACGTGCGGCACTTCATTTCAGCTTTGAAACAAATGTTTTGTCGGGTGTAACGCTTGGCGGAGCAAAAGGCGTCAAGGGCGGAAAGCTTGGCGGATAACGGGAATAAATTATGGAAAAGCTTTGCTCAAAGATAAGAGCCGCCATAGATAAATACTCCATGATAGATGAAGGCGATACGGTGGCGGTAGGCATTTCCGGCGGAAAAGACTCACTTGTGCTTTTGGAGTGTTTGTGCAGGATAAGACAGTATTACCCTAAAAAATTCACTCTGAAAGCCATAACCTGCGACCCGTGTTTCGGCGGAAAAGAAACGGACTTAAACGAGATCGGGCATTTGTGCGAAAGATGGGGCGTAGAGTATATAATTTGCCGGACAAGCCTCGCAAAAATAATATTTGAGGAACGAAAAGAGAAAAATCCCTGTTCGCTTTGCGCCAAAATGCGTAGAGGTATATTACATAAGGCGGCGAAAGAAAATGGGTGTAACAAAATTGCTTTGGGGCATCATTTTAACGACGCTGTGCAGACGTTTGTAATGAATTTGTTCGACTGCGGGAATATAAGCTGCTTTTCGCCTAAAAGCTATTTGTCAAACAGAGAGCTTTGGCTTATAAGACCGATGATATTTTGTGAAGAAAACGAGATAGTAAGAGCAGCGAATAAGTATAAGCTTCCCGTTGTGAAAAGTGAATGTCCTGCTGATGGCAATACGGAAAGAAAAGCCGTTGACACACTTATAAAAGAGCTTAAAGTAAAATATCCCGACATTGAAGCGAAAATAATGGGAGCAATGCAAAGGGGCAACATAAGCGGCTGGGGACTGTAAAGATACCGAAAATTTGAGAGAGGAGGAATTGCACCGTGTTTAACACCATTAAAGACATAGATGAATATATAATAGAGTCTATGCCGAAGATTCATAAACCGTGGCTTATAAAAATAATGCGGTTTTTTACAATGCTCGGCAACCAGGGCAAGGTGTGGTTTGCACTGTGTATTCCTCTGCTTATAATAAAATCGACAAGATTTACGGGCATTACCGTTTTGCTTGCTATGCTTATCACCTGCATTACGGGGGAAGGCATAATCAAACACCTTGTGTGCAGGATACGCCCATGCAGCAATATAGAAGAGGACAGGCACGTTGTAAAAAAGCCGATGACGATCTACAGCTTTCCTTCGGGACATTCGGCGTCGTCATTTACGGTGTTTACGGTGCTGGCTTTTAAAATGTGGCCGCTTGCGATACCCGTGCTTTTTATGGGGCTATGTATCGCGTTTTCGAGAGTATATTTGCTTGTGCATTATTTAACAGATGTGGTCGTAGGTATTGTTCTCGGAGTTATGTGCGGAGTTTTATCGGTGCAGATAATGCAGTATATAGCGCTGCACTTTTTCGGTTGATTAAAGATAGAATTATAATATATAGGGGAGGAGAGCGCACAGGCATAAAGGCCTTGGCGCAACGGTAAAAGTTATGTGCGGTATTTGCGGTTTTACGGGAGATATTATAGACCGTGACGCGGTCTTGAAAAATATGACCGACGTTATCACTCACAGAGGACCTGACAGTGAGGGCTTTTTCAGTGATGACAAAATCAATATGGGCTTCAGAAGATTGAGCATTATCGACCTTGACGCGGGACATCAGCCGATTTACAACGAGGACAGGTCTCTTGTGCTTACCTTTAACGGAGAGATATATAATTACAAAGATCTGCGCCGTGAGCTTATAGAGCTCGGACACAGCTTTTATACGGAAAGCGACAGCGAAGTCCTCGTTCACGGATTTGAGCAGTGGGGACCGGATATGCTCAATAAGCTCAGGGGTATGTTCGGATTTGCGATATATAACAGTCACGACGGCTCTGTGTTTATCGCGAGAGACTTTTTCGGAATCAAGCCGATGCATTACACTCTCTGCAACGGACATTTTGTGTATGCCTCGGAAATAAAAAGCATATTGAAGTTCCCCGAGTATAAAAAAGAGTTTAACGAGTCTATGCTCGACAAATATTTGTCGTTCCAGTATGCCGTTCCGCCAGAGACGTTCTTTAAGGACGTTTATTGTCTGCTCCCGGGTCATTATATGATCTACAAAGACGGCAAAATAGATATTACAAGATATTTTGAGGCGCGCTTTAACCCCGATAATAATATGACGGAAGAGGAAGCGGTAGATAAGATAGAAAAAGTATTTGAAAACAGCGTTAACGCCCACAAAATAAGCGATGTTGAAGTTGGATGCTTTTTATCAAGCGGTGTGGACTCAAGCTATGTTTCAACGTATTTTGCAGACCAAAAGACATTTACCGTAGGCTTTGATTTCGGAGAGAAATATAATGAGATAAGCTGGGCACAGGATCTTTCAAAAGAAATAGGCGTAGACCACAAATTTAAGCTGATAGACTCCGAAGAATTCTGGGGCAGCGTGGAAAAAGTCCAGTATCATATGGATCAGCCTTTGGCAGACCCTTCGTGTATTGCTTTGTACTTTGTTTCAAAGCTTGCGTCCGAGTATGTTAAGGTTGTGCTTTCAGGTGAGGGTGCAGATGAGCTTTTCGGCGGATATACTATCTATAACGAACCTCACGTTTTCAAAACATATCAAAAAATATTGCCTTATAAACTTAGAATGTGGCTTTATAAAATGGCAAAGAAAATGCCTAATATAAAGGGCAGAGGCTTTATTATGCGCGGAGCCAGACCCACCGAAGAAAAATTTATAGGCAACGCATTCATGTATGATGATGAGCAGAAAAAGTCAATTCTAAAAAACCCCGCAATTGTAACAAAGCCTCAGGATTACTGCCAAAGATACTATGCTCGTGTAAAGGATTATGACGACGAGACCAAAATGCAGTATCTCGATATAAATTTGTGGATGGTAGGCGACATTCTGCTGAAAGCCGACAGGATGAGCATGGCGAACTCGCTGGAACTGAGAGTACCGTTCCTTGATAAAGAAGTGTTTAAAGTTGCATCTACAATTCCCACACGCCTGCGTGTAAATAAGAAAAACACAAAATACGCCATGCGTATGGCGGCTATGCGTCACTTGCCCGAGCGTACGGCGCAAAAGGAAAAATTGGGTTTCCCTGTGCCTACAAGAGTGTGGCTGAGAGATGAAAAGTATTACAATGTTGTAAAAGCGAAATTTGAGGGCGAAACAGCGCGTAAATTTTTCAAAACAGATAAGCTTATCGAGTTTTTAGATGAACATTACAGCGGAAAAGAGGATAACAGCCGCAAGGTTTGGACAGTTTATGTGTTCCTTGTGTGGTATGATCTGTATTTTGGTGACAATAAAATTTAAGGAATTTTGATTTATGAGTATCTTAAAGAAAATATTTAGAAGTAAAATTTTCTTGTCATTTGCTGTTTCCGGACTGATATTTGGAATATGTATGATAATTGGTCCGCAAAAAGACGTTATCTCCGACGACAATGCAATTTCAATAATGATTTCAAGAGATAATTACGCTTTTATTCCGTATGTAAATTACATATTAACAAGTTTTTTAGTATGGTTAAATGGTGTATTTCCTACATTTAATACATTTGTTCTTTATCAGGTATTACTTTCGTGGATTTCTTTATTTGCCATTTCTTATGTTGTCATTGATAGGTTTGAAATTAAATTAGCTCTGCTCATTAACTTATTTATTAACATAATAACGGCTCCGTTCGTGTATGTATTTTTTCAATACACGCAAACCGCTTTTTTGGCGTGTGCCGCAGGAGGCCTATTAATTATACATGCTTTACTCAAAAGAACCGGAGCAAAAAGAATACCTTTGCTTGTTTTTTCTTTTTTTTTGATGATGTCGGGAACAATGTTGAGGAAAGAGTGCTTTTTGCCCATGCTTGTCATGTCATGTTGCTATATATGCGTGAGTGCAGTTGTTCATATAAAAAACAGAAGTGATATAAAAGACTTATTTTCACATCACAATATGATTAAGCTTACTTCATTTTTAAGTGTTATTCTTGTTATGCTTGTTTCATATAATTTGCTGAATGTCTATACACAAACTATGAATAACCAAACTGAAGAAATGCGGGAATACACGGAATATAATGAGTTAAGAACATCTCTGAATGATTATTCATATCCGGGATATGAACAAAACAAAGAATTCTATGACAATCTTGGCATTAATGAAGAGGACCTGGATTTATATTGCAAAAAATGGTTTCAAGACTGTGACGGAGTATTCGATACCCAAACAATGGAGAAGATCGAGAGCTTAAAGCAAAGTTCTAAAATGGATTCGTCTATACCGGGCTTTCTTGATATAGTAAACCATGTATCACAAAAGTTCGGTGTTTGGTTTATTCCTTCTGCTCTTTTAATAATTACTGTTTTCGGAATACTTCTTTTCATTATATATTTTAAACTGGCTAAAAAATATCCTTTTAAAACATGCGTTATATCTTTAGTGCTGATAAGTGCGCTATCGCTATTATTTGGGGTTAAAGAATATATAATTAATTATTACCTTCCGATCACGTTTGTATTTTTGATACCAATTACTGTATTTGTATTACAGTCTTGTTTTTCAAAGAGCAAAAAATGGCTTATTCCGGTATCGATGTTTGCGGTTTATATTTTGATGAGAGTTTATCTTATTTCTTCCGGAAGATGCAATTTCAGAAGCCTTTTTGGAATGATAATATTTACTATTATTGCTTCTGTTTATTCAATAGATTCAGATTTGATAAAGAATATTTCAGATAGGTTTGCAAATTCAAAAAAGATTATGAAAATATTCAAGTGTGTTTTTATTGCTCCGTTTGTTATTATGATCTTATTTGTAGCGGACACAACGCTTAATTATTACAACACATTTTACAAACAGGATTCCAATACTAAATTTGAAAAGTACTTAAATGAAAATAAAGACAATTTGTATATTTGCGACAGTGGCGTTGTATCTGATTGTGTATTTCGCCCTTTAAAATCATACAGTGCTATGCCTGATAATTATACTTCACTCGGAGGTTGGACATCAAAATCGCCCTATAAGAAAGATATGTTAAAAAAATACGGTGTTAACAGATTTATGCAAGACACGATTGATAATCAAAGAGTGTTATACGCTTTTAAGAGCGATGAGGAAACAATAAAGTTTAGGCAGGATTATTTTAACCGACATTATGCGGATGAAGGGGAAGAGATAGTATACAATTTGATTGATGAGGTGGACGGATATAGAATCTATAGCCTAATTACCGTTAAAGAACAAGATTGAAAAAGTTACAAAATTATTACTAAATTTTAATTTGCTATTGAAATTTGGAAATAACTGTGATAATATATCCCATAGACTTTGGCGAAAAATATGTGCTGATTCGTGAAGAATAATATGAAGGAATAATAAATATCAGGAGGAATAAAAAATGCCGTTAAAATTAGCAAATGAGATTGGCGAAATACGCAGAGTTATTAAGGTTATTGGTATAGGCGGCGGCGGCGGAAACGCCGTAAACAGAATGGTTGACGAGAGCGTTTCTTGTGTGGAATTTATAGTACTTAATACCGATGACCATGTTTTACAATTTTCTAAGGCAAATACCAAAATTCAAATAGGAGCTAAGATCACACACGGACAGGGTGCAGGCTCAAAGCCCGAGATAGGCAGAGAAGCCGCACAGGAAAGTGAAGAAGAGATAACAAACCTTCTCCGTGATACCGATATGGTGTTTATAACGGCAGGTATGGGCGGCGGCACAGGCACAGGCGCGGCTCCTGTTGTTGCCAAAATAGCAAAAGAACTCGGTGTTTTAACCGTTGCAATAGTTACAAAGCCCTTCAATTTTGAGGGTAAGAACCGTATGGCCCAGGCTGAGGCGGGAATTACCGAACTCAGCAAATATGTTGATTCGCTTATAGTAGTACCTAACGAGAGACTTAAAAACGTAAGCACGGAGAGAATTACCCTTAAAAACGCTTTCTCCATCGCCGACGACGTTTTAAGACAGGGCGTTCAGAGTATATCCGATCTTATTCTTGTTCCCGGTTATATCAACCTTGACTTTGCAGATGTTACAACAATTATGAAAGACGCAGGCTATGCTCATATGGGTGTTGGCTTTGCAGAAGGTAAAGATAAAGCAACAAAGGCTGCAGATATGGCTGTTTCCAGCCCGCTTCTCGAAACAGAAATAGACGGCGCAGCCGGAATTATCATAAACATTACCGCATCACCCGATATCGGTCTTGACGAGGTAGATACTGCCGCGACATATATAAGTGACAAGGCGTCTGAAGACGCAAAGGTTATTTGGGGCGTTGTTTTCGATGACAACATGGAAGACGCTCTCAAGATCACTGTTATAGCTACAGGCTCGCTTAAAGGCACAAAGGCCGCAGACGACGTTGTAAAATTTGCACATGCAGTTGACGTTGAGAATACAAGCGTTAACAAAGCGGTGGAAGATATGAAACAAGGTTCCGACGACGAAGACGATACTTTCCGCGATATAATGGACATACTTAACTCTAATAAATAAAAAAAGATATCTTGTAAAATTTGATAAAAGGTATTGACAATATGTAGTGTATGGTGGTATAATCACTAAACGTGAGTTATGCGAAAAGGAGGTAAGACAAGTGCCGAATATTAAATCAGCAAAAAAACGTGTTAAGGTTATAGCTGTTAAAACCGCTAAAAACAAAGCAGCCAAGTCAGCTTTGAAAACATCTGTTAAAAAGGCAAATGTTGCTATAAGCGAGGCGTCTGTTAACAAAGAAGCAGCTGTAAGAGAAGCAATAAAAACTATAGATAAGGCGGCTGCAAAGGGCATTATTCATAAGAATAAGGCTGCAAGAAACAAGTCAGCTCTGGTTCGCAAGCTTAACGCTGCCGGTTAATTTTTATTCAGCTTACAAGAGTCCCCGTTCTTGATCGGACGGGACTTTTTTGTGTGACCCCAGAATATCAAAAAATTTTAAAAAATACTTGCTTTTTTGCAAGTGTTCTGTTATTATATTTCTGTTGTGTATGAAACATACTTCAGCACTAAGGAGGTGCAACAAATGGCAAAATGCGAAATTTGCGGAAAGAGCATGGCTTTCGGTATTAGAGTATCTCACTCTCACAGACGTTCAAACAGAACTTGGAAGCCTAACGTTAGACGTGTAAGAGCTATCGTAAAGGGTACTCCTAAGCGCGTGTATGCTTGCACTCGTTGCCTGCGTTCAGGTAAGGTTACAAGAGCGGTTTAATTTTTTATTGCCTTGCAAAGGCAGTTAAACAGTGCTTAATATCTGCATAAAATTACGGTCAGCCCTTTTGCGGGTTGACCGTTTGTTCCTTTTATGGCAATTAATATATTCTCTGAACAAGTGATAAAAATGTGAAAATTAAATTAATCTAACAAAAAGGTTGATTTTTTCCTATATATTTGTTACAATGAGTAACACAGTAGACTCTGGGTGTAGTGTGACTTTTTATCCATCCGGAGATGTTTAAATAATTGTAAAATACACAGCAAAAGGATTGATTTGTATGAAAAAATTCGTAAGCTTGCTCTTAGTATTGTTGCTTGCGCTGACAAGCGCAGCAGCTGTTAATGCCGAGGGCATAAGAGACATTTTCGGCACGGAAAACGCGAAGGGTGCCACTACTGCTATTACAGATAATCACGGTATACGGTTATCTGTCGTTGATTATTCTTATTTGCCTAATTCTCTTGTTTACGCAAGCCATAACTTTTATTCAAGTGAAACTAATTTAAAGCATTCGCTCGACAGCAACGGATTTCCGCAGCCTGTTGCCAATGGTGAAGATAAGGCGCAAACTTCTCAGAAGCTGTGGGATACCACCTCAAGAAATGATTTGAGCTACGTGACATATAAACAAGACAATGTCGGCTCGTTTTTGCTGTATGATTCTGCGACCAACACATATCATATAGATTCTTGGAACTCAAATGATATTGCACAAAAGGTTGTTTACAACACAGATTCTGAAATATTTGAATACGAAGATTATTTCTGTACTGCTGATGTGACTGCCGTAAGCCCCACACAGGGAAACTCGGAACAGTTTTTGGATGACTCTTTTGGCGATTATTATGCTATTACACTCAGAACAAATTTTACAATGCCCGAAGGCGGTTGTTTGACATACGAGCATAATAATACTACGGTTACGGAGCCAATGAAATTTGAGTTTACCGGAGACGATTTAATATTTGTTTATATCGACGGTATAAGAATTCTTAACGGAAGTATACAGAATTTCTCATGGCCTTACAGAGCAAACGGACATACTCCGAGTATCGACTTTTCTACCGGTGAAGTATATACGATGACAGATAAAAACATGGGCGAGTATACGACCTTGTATGATCGCTTTGCTGCTTATTGTGACGAAGAGGGAATGTCTGCTTCGGAAAAGACTGCGTACCTTAACAGTAAGTTTGATCTTGTTAACGGGAATCACATACTTAAGCAGGGCGTTCACAAATTTGATATGTTCTATGCCGAAACAGCAGGAGCCAGCGCTAACTGCCGTCTTAGGTTTAACTTGCTTGCCGACGATAACTTTATAACAACTACCAGTGAGCCGCCTTACAATCTTTTGTTTGTAAATTATCAATATAATTCGGATGTGGCAGAAATTTACAGAGAGATGTCCGGATATACCGGTCAGGTCTTAGAGTTGACCCGTGATATAGCAAAGGACTTTGAATTTGAAACACTGCCGTTTGCAGGATGGTTTAAAACAAGGGAAGCTGCTGCGTCGGGATATGTTTATAACAACACAATGCAGCACGTTGATCTGTTGTATGCTTATCCGCATAATGTAATCCTTACGAATTATCCTAAAGGCGACGTAACACTACCTGTTATGGTAAACGGAACGAAACAAAATGTAACTTATCAAAATGCGATAGTATTTTATGCCGGGTGGATTCCTGAGGTTTCTCAGCAAAAGGCAGCGGCAGACACAAACCAATACGGTACAACTACAGTAGGGGCGTTTGACCTTGCAGGCGTTCAGATAAGAGGCAGCGATGTTGATGATAAATATCAAAACCCCATTCGTAACAGAACAACCGATGCTCTCAGATTTGTAACGTCTTACAGCTTAAGCTTCCTTGATGAAATAAAGAGCCTTTCACGAGCAAACGGTGGCTCAACAGTTCAACCTGAGTATGGCTATTTTGCTGTTTCTGATTTGAATGGAAACATTTTTAATAAAGGCGGTCACACAATTAACTCTCAGGGCGGTTCCATTAAAGTTAACTGTACAAAAACGGGCGACCAAAACCACCATTATTACAGCGGTTATCTTCTGTCAACGTTGGTAATCAAATACGACGATCATCCTGAATATAAAGATGTGCCTGTTGAAGCAAGAGCATATATTTATTATAAAGACGCCAACGGAAATATGAGATATAATGATGATACTTATGGTACAGAAACCGGCGAAACTACTTTCTGGGGCGGCTGTCGCACATCGTTTAATGCTGCTTATCAAGCTTTGTTGCAACAGACAGACACAATGCATTACGTTTGATTAGAGCAGGAGGTAGATATGTTATGAAAAAATATTATAATACTCCGGAATTGAATATTAGCAAGCTTGTGTCAAACGATGTTATCACAGCTTCGGGCGATGAACCTTACACCGGAAAGAGATCTGTTGATAACCGATTTTTGGATATAGTTGACGTTAACCAAGGATTGCTTAATTATTACAATTAATTATCAGAACAAATAAAACAAAAGGTCAGCCCTGTTTTTCGGGTTGACCTTTTCATTTTTAATTCTTGATATTATAAAATTCCCGGGAGGTATTTTGCAAACCTCTCGGGAATTTTTTATTCAGCTTATACTATTTGGTTTCATATGAGCGTTTGGTACCCTTTATCGTAATGTCGTAGTCTACGATATAATCGGAATATTTTGCGTTGCACTCGCATGTTATGTTGCCTTTTTCAATTTTGAAAGTGAACTTGTATTCACCGCCGATAGTACCCTTTTGGGGCTTCGCGACAAGCGTTTTTGTTTTCGGGTCATAGGTTCCCTTAAACTTGCTCACCTGATCGGGCGCCGAATCATAAATTATGGAAACATTTATGATTTCATCGCTATCTTCCCAAATTTTCATTACACCTTTTGTCTCCATATTGTTGTAATCGTCCATATAAGAACTGTACATATCAATATAATCGCCCATTTCATCCGGCATAAGACCTATTATATCATCTGTAAGGCTGCTTCCGAAGGAATTGTTCTTTTGCACGATATCATAATCTCCGAAGATGCTGTCATCGTTTAAGCGAAGCTCTATTACTATGTAATTCTTTTCGGGCTTAGGCGCGACTGCCATTTCAATATCCGTAGTAGGCGCGGCAGGGTCATCTTTGCCCTTGCCCTCAAAATGTACGCTTGTGGGCGCGCCCATTTGATAATAATGATATACCGTGCATGCGTATAAGGTATTGTTATCCTTGCGTGGATAGGGTGTAAAAGCCTCGGGTCCGTAGTCTTTTGTGTTTGCGTTCAGCGGCATAAACAGATAGCTTTTTGTGGGACGGTTAAAGTATATCTTGTTTTGCTTGTAATAGTCTTTTATTGAAAACGCGCTGTTGTAGAACGCGTACGGCGAT
>JAEEHZ010000147.1 GCA_016281115.1 Clostridiaceae bacterium
CCGTTTTACCCCTTGAAAACAGCTATGCAGGCGTTGTGGGGCAAGTGTTGGATTTGGTGTTTGAAGGGCCTTTGTATATTAACGGTGAATACACATTAAAAGTAACTCACAATCTTGTGGGTACACAAAACGCACAAATCGGGGATATAAAAACGGTGATAAGCCATTCTCAGGCACTGGGGCAATGTGAAAAATACATCGCTATGCACAATTGGAATACAGAAGAATATCCGAACACGGCCATTGCAGCAAAACAGGTAGCGGCACTAAATGACAGATCTGTTGCCGCAATAGCCAGCAGAGAGACGGCATCTCTTTACGACTTGAAGTTACTTGATCACGATATAAACGAAAGTGCGGTAAACACAACTAAATTCGCTGTGCTTTCCCGCTCAAACATAACAAGCGACAAAAATCAAAGATTTATCTTGTTTTTCACTGTGGAAGACGTTGCAGGGGCGCTTGCAGAGGCAATAAACATAATAAGCGAATACGGTTTTAATATGAAGGTGCTAAGGAGCCGCCCCGTAAAAGATAAAGCCTGGCAATACTACTTTTACGTTGAAATTGAGGGCAATGAAAATGCCGCTAACAGCCAAAGTATGCTTAATAAGCTGAAAGCGCATTGCAACACACTGAAAATTGCCGGCAGCTATACCGGTGAAGCAGAACTTTAAGTTTTTTATTAAAGCTTGCTTCAGAAACAGATTAACGGTTGTCTTGCCTTTAGGTCAGGACGGCCGTTAATTAAATAGCAGTCATTTTTCCGTAATTTTTCTATGCAAAACATATTATTAATCTTGTCATTGGTGTTGATATAACAGACAAAATTTGATATAATTAGCTGTGCGCGATTTATGTATCTGAGTAAACACCAAGTTATGTGAAGGAGAAACACAATGAGAATAGCCATAATGGATGATGATAAAGAGTTTTCTGATAAAGTGCAGAATATGCTCAACAATATAAGCGCAGACAAAAATATTTCTTTAAGTGTTGATGTGTACAACAACGAAGAAGAATTCTCTAAACATATCGGCAAATATGAATTGATACTGCTTGACATTGAAATGCCGCAGATCGACGGTTTGCAATTATGCGAAACAATAAACCGGCAAAAAAACGGCGAATATCCTTATGTTATTTTTGTTTCCAATAAGGATAATTTAGTATTCAAAGCTCTGAATCTTATTCCATACAGCTTTATACGAAAATGTGATATTGAATTTGACCTTGAGCTGCGCATTTTGAGCCTTTACAAACGTGTGCAGGCTTCAAGAACGGTTTATACCATCAAAGAGGGCTACGATGATGTGAATCTCCGTATTCAAGACATAATTTTTCTCGAAAAATACAAAAATTACATTATGTTTCACACTGCCGGCAGTGTATATAAAGAACGCGGCAAAATGGCGGTAAAAGAAAAAGAACTTACACCTTTCGGATTTGCCAGGATCAATGTAGGAAATATTGTAAATATAAGACACATTGTTAAGGTAGGATACGACAATATAATGTTAAAAAGCGGCGAAACCCTTTCTGTGAGCAAGCCTTACAGAGCGGATATTAGGAAAAAATGTTCAAGATTTTGGGGTAATTGATTATGGTAGATATATTAGTGGAAATCGGGGCAAATTTATTTCAGGCAATAATGTTTATAGGTTTTTTATACTTATTCTTTGAGAAAAAGTTTACAAAATGGAAGAACGTGCTGGGTTTTTCTGTTGCTACATTTGCGTTATTTGCAAATGCAGACTTATTCTTATTTTACTCGCCGCCATTTAATTATTTTGATTCTTTTATATGTTTGTTAATTATGGCTTTTTATTCTATACTTTGCCTAAATGGAAAAATAAGCATTAAAATAATAATATCTTTGTCTGCATATTTAATTAATGCGGTACTCAGTTATCTTTTCGGCTTTTTTGTAAGTGCGCTAACCGGTATTACCCTTGCCGATTTAGCCGTTGGTCCGAGTATAGGCAGATATATTTGCATTGTTTTAGTTAATTTGACAACGGCACTTGCTTATTTGATAATTCTGAAATTTAAGGTACATTCAGTATACGTTAAAAGCTTAAAGGATATTATATCGTTTATTATAGTACCGGTTTTAGCTCTTGTAGTTGTGTATTCGGCTGTATATTCATTAATATTATCCGATTATCAAGAAGAGATAATACCATTTTTGATCGTAATAATCGTGTCTATGATCGCTATTGCTGTTATGGTATGGCTTATGATTTCAAGAATAAGCAAAGATAATGAAATAAAAACGAAACTTTTGCTTATGGAACAGCACGAAACTTTATACAAAGAAAATATTTTAAAAACCAACGATCAAATTAAATTAATTTCAAGAGTTAAGCATGAAATTAATAAAAACCTCAGATGCATTTCGGGTTTAATTAAAAATAATGAATACGCCAAGGCTGAAATGCTATGTAATAAAGTAGCCATGACTAATGAAAGTACATATACTCCAATCGCTACAAATAACGCGTTTTTAAACGCGATTGTCAATGTTGAGATAGATAAGGCCGCGGGCTTTAATTTGGAGCTTGTACCGGAAATATACGACGACATGAATGAATTTTCCAGTTTTTCCGATATTATATCCGTAATAGGTAATTTGTGCGACAATGCTATTGAATATTTAAGCAAAAACGATGTATCCGACAAGCGCATTACCTTAACCATACAGCATAGTTTTCAAAGTTATATAATAAGCTGCAAAAATATGATAAACAAATCTGTGTTATCGGAAAATCCCGAGTTAAAAACCTCTAAATCAGATTCAGATAACCACGGTCAGGGCATAGGAATCATAAAAGCAAACGCAAAGAAACATTCGGGTGAAGTTGATTATTATGAAAAAGACGGATATATAATCTTTACCGTAACTTTGAGCGAATAAAATTTAATAACTTTTGAATAAACAAAAAACAATTGTAACGTGAAATTAAAATAACGTTGCAATTGTTTTTTTGCCTTTATTTATGAAAATCAATATGTAAAAACGTCAAAGTATACCAGAATACATGCAAAG
>JAEEHZ010000148.1 GCA_016281115.1 Clostridiaceae bacterium
ACATAGACGAAAAGGAAGTTATAAAAGCAATTGACCCTAAAAAGGACGTTGACGCTTTCACTAACGAAAACATAGGGAGAATGTTTTGCGGGGATACGATATGCTCACCCTGTACACCGTCGGGAATTTTGGAAATGCTTGATTATTACAAAGTAGGCATCAGCGGAAAGCACTGCGTTGTTATAGGCAGAAGCGCAATTGTGGGAAAGCCCATGGCAATGATGCTTCTGAACCGCGACGCAACGGTAACCGTCTGCCACAGCAAAACAAAAAACCTGCCTGAAATATGCAGGCAGGCGGATATCCTTATAGCGGCAATAGGAAAGCCCAAAATGATAACTTCGGAATATATAAAGCCGGGCGCTGTGGTAGTCGACGTAGGAATAAACAGAGACGAAAACGGCAAGCTGTGCGGCGACGTGGATTTTGATAACGTAAAAGAAACAGCCTCTTATATATCTCCCGTGCCGGGCGGCGTCGGTCCTATGACAATAGCCATGCTTTTAAACAACGTGTGCAACACGGTAAAATAAATTTCATATAACAATAACCGAGAAAGGAACGGCTTAAAATGTCGTGTTCAACTTATTATGGATATTGATTTATTGCTTGAAAAAATAAAAAGGCTGCATTTTATCGGTATAGGCGGCTCGGGTATGTGTCCGCTTGCTGAGATAATGCGTGCCGAGGGTTATGAGCTATCAGGCTCCGATAACGCCTCTTCCGAGACGCTTGACAGAATTAAAGGCTACGGAATACCCGTGTATGATCGCCATAAGCCCGAAAACGTTGACGGCGCGGAAATGGTTGTGTACACAGCCGCCGCAAAGCAAGATAACCCCGAGCTTGTAGAAGCAAGAAAAAGGGGGATTCCCACAGTTGAGAGGTCTGTATTTTTGGGTGCTGTGACAAGACGTTATAAGCGCAGTATCGCGATTTCGGGAACGCACGGAAAGACCTCTACAACCGCAATGCTTTCGCAGGTGCTTATCGGTTCGGGATTTGACCCTTCCGCCATAATCGGCGGAAAACTGCCTTACATCGGCGGAAACAGCTATGTGGGTCAGTCTAACATAATAGTATGCGAAGCGTGCGAATACGTTGATACGTTTTTGCAACTTACCCCTGCAATATCTGTAATACTTAACATAGACGCCGACCATCTCGATTATTTCGGCAATTTAGATAACATAAAAAAATCGTTTTCAAAATTTGCCGATCTCACTACTGAAGTATTGTTTATAAACGGTGACGATAAAAACACGGTTGACGCTGTGAAAAACTGCGAATTGAACAAGATTACTTTCGGCTTTGATAAAAACAATAATTATTACGCCGACAATGTTACAAGCGACTGCCACGCGCTGCAAAAATTCGATCTTTATAAAGACGGCGAGAAACTTACGGAGATAAGCCTATCCGTACCCGGAAAGCACAACATTTACAATGCCCTTGCCGCTTGTGCGGTAGCGCATTATTTAGGCGCTTCGCCACGTGCAATAGCCGAGAATTTGCACAAATTCACGGGCGTTCACCGCAGATTTGAAATACTCGGAAGCCCCTGTAATATCACGGTAGCCGATGATTTTGCACATCATCCCACCGAGCTTTGCGCGACGCTTACCGCCGCAAAAGAGATGGATTTTAAGCGTGTGTGGGCGGTATTTCAGCCGCATACTTATTCGAGAACCGCTATGCTGCTCGATGATTTTGCAAAGGCTTTGTCTATTGCAGACAAATGCGTTTTGTCTGAGATCTTGGCTGTAAGAGAAGAAAACACGTACAATATTCATTCGGAGGATCTGGCGCAAAAGATAGAAGGCTGCGTGTGCCTGAACACCTTTGAGAAGATAGCCGATTACGTTTCCAAAAACGCACAGCCCGGAGATCTTGTTTTGACGATCGGCGGAGGAAACATATATGTTTGCGCCGGTATGATACTCAAAAAGCTTGAAGGTCGTCAGTATTTGAGCAGTAACGAATAAAAAGCAAAACATATTATGAACACAAGCCCACCCGATTTTTTTGAAGTTCGGGTGGGGTTTATTTATAATACAAGGCTGTAAATCAACAATTTTAATTGAATTTTTAATACAAATGTTGACAAAGCTTTTTATTAAAAATATAATACTATATGTGCGCCGGACATATCATATTTTAATCGGCAGCTTTATGCGAATGAAAGGATTGGCAGAGTATAACTGCGAATTAACTATGAATTGGGTAGAAATAACCATAGAGGTCGAGACAAAGGACCTTGAAAAAGCGGGAGATATCGCCAATATGGTGGTACCTTACGGGATATATATAGAGGATTACTCAGAGCTTGAGGACGAAGTCTTGCAAATTGCAAATATTGACCTTATAGACGAGGATTTGCTCAAAAAAGACAGAAACAAAGGTCTTATACACATATACATAAGCCCTGAGGACAACCCCAAAGAAGCTGTGGCTTACTTAACAGAGCGTTATGAAAGTGAAAGGCTTGATTACAAAATTAAGCTCAGCAATTGCGAAGACGAGGACTGGCTCAATAACTGGAAACAGTATTTTTATCCTATTGAAATAGGAGAAAAATTGCTCATTCGCCCCACCTGGCGCGAAAAATACGACGGCAAAGACAGAGTGGTGATAGATCTTGATCCCGGTTTGGCTTTCGGTACGGGAACACACGAAACAACACGCCTTTGCCTTAGAACTCTCGAAAAGTATATTTCGGGGGGAGAAAGGGTGCTCGACGTGGGATGCGGCAGCGGTATACTGGGAATAGCCGCTCTGCTTTTGGGTGCAAAGCAGGCTCAGGGCGTTGATATTGACGAGCTTGCCGTAAAAACCGCAAAAGAAAACGCCGCGCTGAACAACGTAAGTGAAAGATTTGAAATTATGTGCGGAAACCTTTCAGATAAAGCAAATGGTAAATATGACGTGATCACAGCTAATATCGTTGCCGACGCGATAATCCTGCTTTCAGAGAGCATAACTGATTTTATGAATGAGAACAGCGTTTATATAATGAGCGGAATTATCGACTCACGCGCAGATGAGGTGAGATCAAGTATTTCCGGTAAGCTTACAATTATGGAAGAGTACGAAGACAACGGCTGGTATTGCCTTGTTGCTTCGCTGAAAAAAAGTTAATTATATTTTGGAGGAATAAATTATGAACAGTCAAAAAAAATCAATGTCAAGTAAAATGAATCTATTATTTTCGGCGTTTTTGGTATTCGCGTTTACTATTTGCTCTTACTTCATAGACAGCTTTTCTGTAAATATTCAAAATCAAACGCTGCGTAACGCATTGCCTATAATTTTGTTTGCCGTATTTGGATTGTTCCTCTTTTACGCAACAAGAGTAGGTGACGGAAAACCCGTATACAGATTCAGCTTTTCGGCTTTGCTGCTTATGGTTTTGCCCGGCTTGCTTGTATTTTTGGCTTATGTTACCGAGGGTATGCCTTTTCATGAGCAGCTTGTTTCTAATGGACAGAACATGGCGAGGATCGCGGCATGCGCTTTCGGTTACGGCTTACCCTATATGTTCATAAGCGGATTTGAGCTTTCGGTAAATCAAGAAGCGGAAACAGAAGCAATCGAGGACGAAAGCGAAAGCTTTGAGGATAATTACGATAATATTGCACAAGATGTTATTGACACTGAAGATTCGAAAGAATTAACAGGCACAGAGTCTGAAACACCGGATTCATCCGAGAAAACCGGAAACGAAACAAATGGTGAAACTGCCGAAGATACAAACGAATAATTTACGGAAGAAATACAACAAAAAACAGATTTAAACGGAGAAAACGAATAATGGAATGTACTCATGATTGCTCGAGCTGTTCCGAAAAGTGCAGCTCAAGAGAAATACCGAAAGAAAAGCTTAATGATTTAAGCAGTGTTAAAAAGGTGATAGCCGTAATAAGCGGAAAGGGCGGCGTAGGCAAATCGCTTGTAACATCTTTGCTTGCGGTTGCAATGAACAGGCGTGGCTTTAAATCCGCTGTTTTGGACGCCGATGTTACAGGACCTTCTATACCCACAATATTCGGCGTAAAGGATAAGGCAGTCGGAAATGATTTCGGCTTATTGCCCAACACTACAAAAACGGGCATAGATGTTATGTCGATAAATATGCTCCTTGAAAACGAGACCGACCCCGTTATATGGCGAGGACCCGTAATTGCGGGAACGGTAAAGCAGTTTTGGAGCGATGTTATCTGGAAAGACGTAGACTATATGTTTGTGGATATGCCGCCGGGAACGGGCGACGTTCCGCTTACTGTTTTTCAGTCGCTCCCCGTTGACGGAATAGTTATTGTAACATCTCCGCAGGAGCTTGTTTCCATGATAGTTACAAAAGCCGTAAAAATGGCGGAAATGATGAATATTCCTATTATCGGATTAGTTGAAAATATGAGCTACTATGAGTGTCCCGACTGCAAAAGCAGACACAGCATATACGGCGAAAGCAATATAGAAAAAATTGCAAAAGAGCATAATATAAAAGTACTTTCAAAATTGCCGATTGACCCTGACCTTGCAAAGTGCTGTGATACCGGTACACTTGAGCTTTACAGCAAAGATTTGCTTGAGACTGCAGCCGATACGATAGAAAAATTGTAAAATAATGTGCCCTGCACAGGTTTAACATAACCGTGCAGGGCATATTTATTTGTCTGTTTTGTAGTAACGGCGAACAATGATCGCCCATGTGTTGTGCCATGTAAGCAAAGCAAAAAGCTTTCTCCTTTGAGGAGAAGGTGCCAGTTCAGCTACGGATGAGGAAAAAAATTCCAGATTTAACATATCCAACCCGTAGAGACCAACATTTTTCGTCCGCTGTATAGGCTCCATTGTGTAAAGGGAGCTGTCAGCGCAGCTGACTGAGGGATTGTTATTTAAAATATCGCTCTTTAAGCCGATCGTTTGGTTGTGTATAATAACACATTTTGCCCTAATGCCGGGCAGGCACCTACTTTGTCTCGCAACAAAGTAGGCAAAATGCGCCAAAGGGACAACCTATCGACGGTTTTCCCTTTGGAATCCCTTTCGCGACCACCCGGGGGCGCTGCGCCCCCCGCTGGGTGGACGAGAGCCCCCCGCTTTCTTCTCGGCAGGCTGAATTTGTCATTTATTGGCTATATAAGCGGTTCAATTTTCCTTTGATAAGGATGAGGGGAAAACTTTTGATTTAGCACACACAGCCCGTAGAGACGAACATTGTTATACTTGTAAAAAAACGGCTCAAAGAGCCGTTTTTTATATCAAATCTCTAATCTCGGGAAAAACCTCAAGGCTTCTCTCAAGTATTCCGTTAACAAACGCTATCGTTATGCCGTAATTTGTAACGGAAACACCGTTTTTTACACAATACTCTACACGACTTTTCATTTCCGTTTCGTTAAGCATACATCCGCCGCAATGTATAACAAGGTCGTATTTTTCTATATCCCGCGGAAATTCGGTTCCGCTCGAAAACTCAAAATTCAATCTTTTGCCCGTGAATGACGTTATCATTTTCGGAAGCTTTACACTGCCTATATCGTTGCATTGGCGGTGATGGGTGCAGCCTTCGGAAATAAGCACGGTGCTGTTATCTTTAAGCTTATTAAGCTTAGAAACACCCTTCACCGAAGTCTCAAGACTACCTTTGTGCCTTGCAAACAATATGGAAAATGATGTAAGAAGTATATCCTCAGGCACACACTCAGAGACATATTTAAACGCCTGAGAATCGGTTATTACAAGCTTTGGCTTTTTGGCAGTGGTTTTGAGATAATCCGCAAGCTCCGTTTCTTTTACGCAAACGGCGTAAGCTCCGCACTCAAGCAATTCTCTTATAGTCTGCTGTTGCGGAAGTATCAGCCTGCCTTTAGGAGCGGATTCGTCTATCGGGATAACGAGGATAACAAGGTCACCGCGCGTTATTATGTCAGATATTATCGGCGTCTTTTCGGCATTTTTAGGCTTAAGCGCAGCGATGCGGTCTTTTAGCTCATTTATGTTTGCTCCTGTTTTTGCGCTTACTGCTATTTCGTTTTCGCTTGCGATAACCGCCTCTTTTGCTAAATCACATTTATTGTAAACGGTGATATAAGGTATATTCTTCTCTTTTATCAGCTCAATTATCCGCTCATCGTAAGAATCCCGCCCTAAAGATGCGTCGATCACTACGACCGCAATGTC
>JAEEHZ010000149.1 GCA_016281115.1 Clostridiaceae bacterium
GACGACGAAGGTAACACTTATACTGACGAAGAAACCATTAAGAACCTCACACCCGAAGACGGCGCAGAGATAACCTTCAAGGCAGACTGGAAAGCTAATGAGTACAAAGTTACATTTGATGCAAACGGCCACGGCACACCGAGCATTGAATCTAAAACTGTTGTATTTGACAGCAAATACGGTGAGCTTGCAACAATAAGTGCAGAAGGATACGTATTCGGCGGCTGGTACCTGAACGCGGAATGTACGGGAGCTGAGATCAAAGCGGAATCCATTGTTAAAACAGCAGGAGATCACACACTCTATGCTAAATGGTCATTGGCCACATTCAAGGTTATTTATGACGGTAACGACGGAACTATCGGCACCAAGGAAAGATACGAGAAGAACGCAGAGTTCAAGTCGATTGTTACTGTAGATACAAATGATTTTGAAAACACGGGCTATGTATTTATCGAGTGGAATACAAAGGCAGACGGTACGGGTACAATATATGACGAGTCTTCTACATTTGAAATGCCCGCACATGATGTAACACTGTATGCGCAGTGGGAGAAAGCCGGATTCTACATCACTTATAAGGGCAACGGCGGACTTGATAAGGACAGCAAAGACACTGTGGAAAAACCGCATGTATCAAATATGCCTGCGGAAATAGCCAAGAATATGTTTGAAAGAAAGGGCTACGTATTTATCGGATGGAGTACAGAGATAATAACGAAAGAAATTACAAACATTAGTTCCTTGTATCAGCCCGGTGACCTTTATCTTGATGGTGAGTCGATCACACTGTATGCCGTTTGGAAGAAGATAGACGGCGGCGAATATATGGACATAACCGACACCGATAAAAAGAACACAGACACATCAACAGCAACGGATACCTCGTCTGATACCGCCACAGACAGCGGTATTGACACCGAATCAGAGGAACCTGTACCCAGCAAGCCTCTTTACGGTGACGTTGACTGCAACGGCAAGGTTACTATGGAAGACGTTGTAGCATTGCAGAAGATTATGGCAAAGCTTGCTACACACGAGCAGTACGGCGAAATGTCACGTATTAATTCCGATTGTGTACACGACGATGTAATTAATATGATGGACGTAACCGAGATCCAGAAATTCCTTGCAAAGCTCATTCCCGATCTTGATCCGTAATAAGTTACGAAACGCAATAAATTAACGAAATTCCCGTCCTGTTTACAGGGCGGGAATTTTGCCGAAAATAATAAATAATTCAAATAAACTATTGAATTATCCTTTGAAAAGTTGTAACATATATCTGTTATCAAAGAAAAAGGTGGTAGATAAAAATGAACATTATGGTAGAGACCTCGGCACGTCACATTCACGTAACACAAGAGGTATTTGAAAAGTTATTCGGCAAAGACGCAACTCTTACAAAGAAGAAAGATCTGTCTCAGCCCGGTCAGTATGCCTGTGAGGAAAAGGTTAAGGTTATAGGACCGAAGGGCGAAATGGCAATGTCCATTTTGGGACCCATGAGAGCCGATACTCAGGTAGAAGTAGCGCTTACCGACGCAAGAAAGCTCGGCATAGCCGCGCCTGTAAGAGAATCGGGAGATATAGAGGGAACACCCGGGTGCAAGCTTGAAGGCCCCTGTGGCTCCTGCGAGATAGAAAAGGGCGTTATCGCCGCGAAAAGACATATTCACCTTACACCCGCCGACGCGGAGAAATTCGGCGTTTCTGATAAGCAAATCGTTTCTGTTGAGGTAGGCGGTGAAGGAAGAAAGCTTATTTTTGGTGATGTGGTTGTAAGAGTAAGCGAGAAGTTTGCTCCTGCAATGCACATTGACACAGACGAATCAAACGCTGCCGGACTTTGCGGAACGGTAGAGGGAAAAGTAATAATCTGATTTGAGAATATTTCAGAAGAAGCCAAAGGTAAGCTCTGTTTCAGAGGTTGCGTTTGGCTTTTTTATATATGGGAGGACGATATGAGCTTAAATAATTTGGATCTGGAAAAAATAAGGGACGGAATACTTCGTGACAGTATAATGAGTGATGAATTTCTCGGGTTTATGGAGGAGAATATGAAGCCGTATAATTCTCTTCTTGCCTATTACAGATGCGCCATTATGGAAATTGAAACGAAATTTAAGGTGTTGAACGAGCAGTTTTCGCTGCAATACGACAGAAACCCCATAGAGAGCATAAAATCGAGAATAAAATCCAACGAAAGTTTGATAAGGAAAATACGTGACAGAAAAATTCCGCTCACCCTGGAGGCCATAGAGGAAAATATAACCGATATTGCGGGTGTAAGGGTAATTTGCTCTTTCCCCGAAGACATATATATGCTTGCGGATTGCCTGCTTAATCAAGATGACATAGAGCTTATAAAAGAAAAAGATTATATAAAGAACCCAAAACCGGGCGGATATCGCAGCCTTCATCTGATAGTTCAGGTGCCTATATTTTTGCAAAACGAAAAGCGCAATATGAAAGTAGAGGTTCAGCTCAGAACAATTGCGATGGATTTTTGGGCTAGTCTTGAACACAAGCTGCGCTATAAAAAGAACATACCGGAAAAACAGGCGCAGGAGCTTGCTTATGAGCTGAAACAATGTTCCGAGATAAGCTCGGAGTTAGACGCCCGTATGCAGGAGATACGCAATCGTATAACCCTTGCCGAAAGCGCCTACTCCGAGAAAAAGGACGCTTATTCAAAATTTCCTTTGTTTAACTCACCGTTTGGGCTTCTTTCACAGCTGACATCAGACGGTGAAGAAAATACAGAATAATTTACAAAAACATATGTTAATTAAATTTATAATTTTCAAGGTGTGTTTTTGTATAAAAATCGGGTTGAAAAATATAAATACAAATAGTTAAAAAGTGTTAAAAAATGGTTACAAGACAGGGCGAGAATGCTAAAAAATCGGCTTATACAGCAGGTTTATACGTTTTGCGACAACAGATATTCTTTTACTAAAAAAATCGTCAAACACTTGACACATGTAAAATTACAAATTGTAATTTTAGGGTATAAATATGTAACCAAAAGTGCGATGTTGAAACATTATTAACAGTTTCAACATAGTTATCAACAGGAAAATCGCTTAAAACGGTATAAAAATCAACACTTTCAACATAGTTATCAACATATTTGCCTGTCTACTGATAGTATAAATATTATTTTGCCTTTAAAATATTACAAATTGAATAGTAATTTACAAATAAATGAATATAAATAAAAATACCTTCCAATCATAAATTTATAAGCAAATACAACGGAGGAATTTATGATAAAAGGTATAAACAGACAGATAATAGAAATAACAAACACGGATAATATTTATTATGAAAGGGCTTTTCTTGTGGTAAGACCGGAATATAAAAGTGCGGACTATCACTTGCTCAAACGCCAGGCAGAGGAGCTTGTATCGGGATTCAGTGCGCCGTCGGCAATCAAAAAGACTCATATGATAGCATATTGGGCAACAAGAATTATATTATTTGCCGCGGCAGGCTCGGCCGCTACGCTTTTAATTATGAGCTGTATTCATTAATTCTTATAATTGTTCATATATTTTAACGGACATACTTTTTTGGAGCTGATCAAATATATGAACAAAACAAAGTATAAATGCTGTGAGATTTTGGGGATACCGTTTACACTTTTGATAGGTGTTATTCTGCAAAATTTGTATACGCTTGCCTCCGATGAGCCGCTTTCGCTCATTATTGCTTCGGTAAACGGCAGCGTGTGGGAAAAGAGCAAGGTGTTTGCATTGCCGTACGCCGTGTGGGCAATTATTACATACGCAGTGTCTAAACC
Organism: Clostridiaceae bacterium; assembly: GCA_016281115.1. Taxonomy (GTDB): domain Bacteria; phylum Bacillota; class Clostridia; order Oscillospirales; family Acutalibacteraceae; genus JAEEHZ01. The sequence continues at coordinate 3,809 of JAEEHZ010000149.1, forward strand.
CCGTTTTAAAGCTTTTTTTGCTGCAAAGACCGTGGGTGCATACAGCATGATAGCATCGTGTATTGCTTTTAATTGCTTTGCTATAGGCATAAATGGCACGAATTACGGCTTTGCTGAGGTTGTCATCAATTTAGCTGCCGTAGCAACAGGTTATATCGTTTCCTACAAAATATACAATTTGAATAAAGATGTATCGGATATCTTTATTCCTGCCGTTTTCGGCGTAGCGCTTTTTGTCGCCGCATATTTTTGCTTTACGTTTTATCCTGCACATATAGAGATCTTTTATGACGACCGTTTAAACACATACGGGATTCCACTCACGACTTATTACGGAGATTTATATCTCGATGTGATGTATGGACAGCGTTATTATCCGGTTTTTCAGTATTAAGTTTTCGTTATTCATTTAGAAAATCCTGCCTATTACTGAAGATTTAAGACTGAAACTTAAAAGTGAATAATACAAAGGGAAAATCCCGTCACGATAGTGACGGGATTTTCCCTTTGGGGTTAACGAATAAATATACAAAAGTTATATCGCGGGCAAAAATAATCACGCCCAAAGAAAACTTTGAGCGCGAATTGGGCGCGGCGGCTCGCCGCTGGAGCTGATGACCGGATTTGAACCGGTGACCTCATCCTTACCAAGGATGCGCTCTACCTACTGAGCTACACCAGCAATATACGCACTTTACCTGCAAGTGCCTGTATATAATACCACAGTGTTTTGTATATTTCAAGTTTATTTTTAAAATTATTAAAAATAATCTCTGCGGTTGCCCTTTTATAAAGAAAGCAGACTGCACATCTTCATATACAGTCTGCAATTATCTTTTTGCAATATATTAATCTGCTTCTTCGTTTACTAATTCGGGCTTTTCTACGTGATTTTGTATACGCTGCATTATCATATCAAGAGCAACAAGATTATATCCGCCGTCAAGAACGATTATATCTGCATAGCGTTTTGTAGGCTCTACAAACTGCTCGTGCATGGGCTTTACCGTTGTAAGATACTGATTAACGACCGACTCTAAGTTTCTTCCTCTTTGCTGAACGTCGCGCATAATTCTGCGTAATATTCTTACATCGGCGTCTGTATCTACAAATATTTTTATATCCATTAGGTCTCTGAGTCTCGGGTCGTGGAACACAAGTATGCCCTCTACAATAATTACCTTTGAGGGTTTTATCTCAACAGTTTCCGTTCCGCGGTTGTGTATTTTATAATCGTACACGGGGCACTGAACGCTCTGACCTGATTTAAGCTTGTTTATGTGGTCTATTACCAAGTCTGTGTCAAATGCGTCCGGATGGTCGTAATTAAGCTTTGCACGCTCTTCATAAGGCAACTCGTAGTGGGCTTTGTAGTAGTTGTCGTAATAAACAACGCTTATATCTCCGCTAAATTGCTTTACAATTCGCTTTAGCAGGGTCGTTTTGCCGCTTCCTGTGCCTCCGGCAATTCCTATTGTCATAACTTCCGACATAATATAATACCTCCGCTAAATTATTGTCGTCACTCAAGGCCACTTATATGTTACCACATTTTTATACTGCGTTCAATGATAATTTCAAAAAAATAATATTTTGTCATATTTGTTACTTTACAAAATAAAAACTGCCGCTCAAAAACAAAGCTCTTGTTTTTGAGCGGCGAAATATTATCTTCTTATTATTTTTTCTCGTTTTGCGCTTCTTAAATTACGGTAATCCGAATAAGCGGTTGCTTTCAACTGCGTTTTTTTCATCTTATTTAGCATAATTACTATAACGATCGTCATAAATATTATAACAGCCAGCAATATAAGTTTTACTGCGCTTTGAGCGCTCTTGTCTTTTAACACTACCGAGTCGCCGTTTATATAAGCCGCGCTCTCGAAAGCGTTTGCGGCAATTGTCTCGCTCATGACAACATCGTCTGAGCCTGACTGTGCGCTTCTTGATATTTGCTCGTTTGTAAGCTTTTCAAAAAGCTGCGGTGTTACAACGCCCGTTTGGCTGAGACCGTATCTTTTCTGAGCCGCCGTAACCGCAAGTCTTGTCGCGTCATCAAAATATCCGCTCAAAAGTCCGTCGTAAAGGTCAAGCGCCATAAGCTTTATTTGCAGATCTTTTACGTCGTCGCCTATATAGCCGACCTTGAGCATATCGTAATCGGGAGATTTTGGCGCTGTGGATGAGTACAACGCAGATATTTGCTCAGAGGTAAGATGATCTGTCTCCTCTTCACCTATTTGGTTTTGATAAATATGCAATGCCTCTAAAGTGTCATCGTCAAATTCATCGGTTGGCGAACCTATAAGATAGCGCAAATCTATAAGTCTTTGTTGTATGGCTCTTACGCTGTCGCCCTTCATACCGTAGGATATGGTGCCCTCGTTTGGATTTGCCACGGCGTTTTCATCGTATATCAAATCGCTTGTCAGGCTGTCTACAATGCCTGTGCTGTAAAGTCCGTTTGCCGATTGGAATTGAGATACGGCGATTGCCGTCACTTCTCCGAAATATCCTGTGGGAGTATCATAGAAATAACCCAATTCCTGAAGGCGTGTTTGTATATTCAATGTTTCATCGCTGTAATCGCCGAGGGTAAGCTCATTGAACTGATACATCGGCGCGTCATCGGCATAAACTGCCTTTAATGTTTCTTCATCGGCAACACCTGTTATGTCAAGCGATGCAGCCTCTTGAAATTCGCAAA
>JAEEHZ010000150.1 GCA_016281115.1 Clostridiaceae bacterium
AGAGGTAATAGGTGTTTATTATGAATTCGGCAAGGCTGTTGACAGACCGTCTGTTCAAACATTGATAGATACTATCGAAGTTGACGATGTAACCGTTCCCGTAGACGGCGAAAAGCCCGACACAATGAGAATAGGGACTCACGCAGTTGAATATACGCTCAAGAACGAGCATTGGTACAATGATGACGAAGATGAAAGCGAGATAACCGGTAATTTCGTTGCAGACGAGTGGTATGTTCTCAAGCTTGAGATAGAACTTAAAGAGGGCTACTATTTTGCCGATTATTGGGATCTTGAAATTCAGGCTGACGGTGATCCGGAATATGACTACGATATCGAAGAAAATGTTATGACGCTTTGGTTGTATTACCGTTGCTTGAAGAATAAACCTATTATTGATATTAAGGTTGACGGTATAGTAACGCCTGTAAACGGTGAATATCCGGATTATACCAATATCACTACACCCGAAGATGCAAATTACCATATTGTAAACGGCGGCTGGTTAGATGTTGATGTCGGCAGTATGGTTGGTGAAGGATTGTTTATAGGCGGCAGAACATATGTGCTTAATTTGATACTTGAATGTGACGAAGATTATGCGTTTGGCTCAGCAAGACAAATCAACGCTTACTTTGGAGACAGAAAAGCACAGGTAGGTTACGTGCAGTATGACTATATGTCATTGTATTGTGTATATGTTGCAGAAGAAGGCGAGAGTGTAACCGATATCAATATTTTAGGCGTTACCTGCCCTGTTATCGGCGAAAAGCCCACAACAGAAGGTCTTGCAGTAGGTGATGAAACAAAGCTTGAGATAGTATCCGCTAATTGGAAAGTAGAAGATTCCGAGTTGGACGCAACGTCGGAATTTGAGGACGACGTAACCTATACACTGGATATATTAGTTCAGGCTAAAAAAGGATATACTCTTGATATAGATGAAGTGGAAAATATAAGAGTAAACGCCAAAAACTGCGAGCCGTTATACGAATATATGGTTTATGATGACCCCGAGCTTTGCGGTGAAAACCAACTCATGGTAAGACTTGTATTTGAGGCAGTATCGGATGAGGTAATTACAACAGTGGAAATTGAAGGCGTTAAAGTACCTGTTGTAGGCGCTTTTGCAACTACCGACGGAATAAAGGCTGTTGAAGGTATGGGTTATGCAGTACAACAAGCTATGTGGATAGACGCAAGTATGATGATGTTCCGTGTGGGACCTGTACTTAAGAGCTCTTACTACAGACCCATGATCCGTCCTTTCACGGGAAGATTTGAGGAAAACAAAGTGTATGCTTTGTTGATTCAATTACAGGCAGACGAAGAACATACCTTTAACTACGGAAGAATGTATCTCAAGATAAACGGTGAATATGTTCCTTATATAGATATGGGTTTTGGCAGAGCTTTGCTTCTTGTTGAAAATGAAACAACAACATTTGTGAAAACATATGTACCTGAGGCTCCCGAATACATCAAAGAAGTTAAGGTTGACGGCGTTATTGAAGCAAAACCGGGCGAGAAACCTTCCTATGAGGGCGTTAAGATTCCCGAAGACGCAAATTATTTCATCAGAACAGACAGTATGAGATATGAGTATCTTGACGAGAACAACGAGTGGAAGCCTGTTCCCGAGGGCGAAGAGTTCAAGAAGGATACCAAATATTCATTCTATGTAGAACTTGAAGTCAAAGAGGGTTATATGTTTGACCAAGGCGAGGAGTTTAAAGCCAATATCAACGACAGAACGGCTGAGGAAAAATTCTATATTGACAACGGAGCTATAGTAGGTCTGCGCATATCTATGACGCACGAACATCACGTAGAAAAAGTTCCCGCCAAGGATCCCACAGTTGACGAGCCGGGTAACAAAGAATACTACAAGTGTACCGGCTGCGACGATCTGTTCTGGGACGAGGCTTGCACTCAGCTTATAGAAAATCCCGGCGATGTAATAATCCCCGCACTTAAAGACAGCGCAATGTACGGCGATGTTAACTGTGACGGCAAAGTAAATATGGAAGATGTTACCTCTTTGCAGAAGATAATTGCCAAGCTTACAACACACGAGGCGTACGGAGCTTTGTCAAGGATAAATTCTGACTGCAACCACGACGAAGATGTTAATATGATGGATGTCGTTGAAATTCAAAAATACGTTGCGAAACTTATAGATACGTTAGACCCCAAAAGAGAGTAAAACGGCATAAAATAAAATGTTTTCGCGCCCGGACAATAAATGCGTTGCCCGGGCGCAATTATAAATAATATAATTAAAGGAGAACTGTTTGATGAATGATTTTGTATTTCATAATCCCGACAGAGTGCATTTCGGAAAGAAATGCTTAAAAGAACTGCCAAATGAGCTTTTAAAGCTCGGTAAAAAAGTGTTGCTTGTTTACGGCGGGGGCTCGATTAAAAGAAACGGACTTTATGACGAGGTATGCACGCTTATCAAAGACAACGGCATGGAGCTGTTTGAGCTTTCGGGTGTAGAACCAAACCCCAGACATACCACAGCAAACAAAGGTGCACAGATATGCAAAAAAGAGGGCATAGACGTAGTGCTTGCCGTAGGCGGCGGCTCTACGATTGACTGCTCCAAAGGTATAGCCGCGGCTGCTGTTACGGATGATTTGGACGTGTGGCCGCTTGTGTCGGGAGGAGTATGGGTGACAAAGGCTTTGCCTGTGGTTGCGGTGCTGACAAACGCCGCAACAGGCTCTGAGATGGACGCATGGGCTGTTATTTCAAATATGGAAACAAACGAAAAAATAGGATTGGGCGGAAGTGCGCTTATACCGAGAGCTGCATTTGAAAATCCCGAATGGACATATACATTACCGCATTATCAGACGGCCTGCGGCGCGTTTGATATATTTAATCATGTGCTTGATAATTATTATCTTGCAGGTGACGCAACATTTGATTTGCTGCTCGATATGCAGGAGGCCGTTATGAGAACCGTTGTGAAATGGGCTCCGGTCGCACTTAAAGACCCCAAGAATTATGAGGCAAGAGCTAATCTTATGTGGGCGTCTTCTATGGCACTCAACGGGATACTCGACGGCGGAACGGTACACTTTTGCGTATGCCATATGATGGAACACGAGCTTTCGGCATATTATGATATAACACACGGTCACGGCTTAGCGATAATTGCGCCGCGCTGGCTTGAGTATATCCTTGATGAAAACACAGCACCTGCCATTTGCCGCTTGGGTGTAAAGGTATTTGGTATTGATGCGGCTCTTGACAGCATGACCGGCGCCAAAAAGACGATAGAAGCGCTTGAGAATTTCTGCTTTAACACACTCGGCTTGCAAAGCAATTTGTCAGATTTAGGAATTGACGATAAGCATATTGATGATATGGTGAGCCATTGTTGCGGAGGCAGAAATGTGCCGGGTATTAAAACGCTTACGCCCGATGATATTGAAAAAATTTACAGAATGTGTCTTTGATCAACTGATTATTGAGCTTCTCCGTGCAACAGCACGGGGAAGCTTTTTAAATATTGGTTAGCACAAACTAACTTTTCTAAAAAATGTATTGAATTATAGAATATTATGATATATAATTAGTTGATTAAACGACAACGCAAGGGAGCATAATATTTGAAAAAGGTAAATATTTACACCGACGGCGCTTGCAGCGGCAATCCCGGTCCCGGTGGTTGGGCGGCTGTATTAAAATACGGCGAGCACACAAAGGAGATATTCGGCGCAGAGCCCGACACCACAAATAACCGTATGGAGCTTACCGCCGTGATAGAAGCTTTAAAGCTTTTAAAAGAGCCGTGCGAGGTTAGCCTTTACAGTGATTCGAAATATGTGTGTGACGGTCTTATAAAAGGCTGGGCTGAGGGCTGGAAAAACCGCGGCTGGAAAAAATCGGACGGCAAGCCTGCGCT
>JAEEHZ010000151.1 GCA_016281115.1 Clostridiaceae bacterium
TGTTTCCCCCTTTGGAAACCCCTTTCGCGACCACCCGGGGGGCTGCGCCCCCCACTGAGTGGACGAGATCCCCCTGCTTCGTTCTCGGCTTGGTTGTTCTTTCATTTTTTTGTTGTGGCGTAGGGACGAACATTGTTCGTCCGCTATATCGGCTCCCTTGTGTAAAGAGAACTGTCAGCGCAGCTGACTGAGGGATTGTCCATAAGTATAATTGCATTGTCCCATTTGTAATTTACTCAATACAATAACAATCCCTCTGTCGAGCCAAAAGGCTCACCCCATCCCTTTACACAAGAGAGCCGTTTTAGTTGCCGATATATTGATCACGTAAAAGAAATCTTACGGGATTTTTTGTATACAAAATTGACAATAATTTGTTTATAAGCCTTTACAAGCGGCAAAATATCGTGTAAAATTATCGTGATGATTTTTAACACGGAGGTGTGTTTATAATGCAGCCAAAGTATAAAAGAGTTCTGCTTAAATTAAGCGGAGAAGCCCTTGCGGGTGATAAAAAAATGGGCATTGACTTTGATGTTGTTATGAGCCTTTGCGAGCCTATAAAGAAGCTTAACGAAATGGGTGTTGACATAGGCGTTGTTGTGGGCGGCGGCAATTTTTGGCGCGGCAGAAGCAGCGGCAAAATGGACAGAACGCGTGCCGACCATATGGGAATGTTGGCAACGGTAATAAATGCCCTCGGCGTAGCGGACGCGCTGGAAAAACTGGGTGTGGATGTCCGTGTTCAAACGGCTATAAATATGAGAAGCATCGCCGAGCCGTATATCCGCTCTCGCACGATGCGCCATTTTGAAAAGGGCAGAGTAGTCGTTTTCGGCTGCGGTACGGGAAATCCGTTTTTCTCTACGGATACCGCGGCGGCGCTGAGAGCAGCGGAGACCGAGTCTGAAATAATTCTTAAAGCCACTATGGTAGACGGCGTTTACGACAGCGACCCGAAGAAAAACCCAAACGCCCAAAAATACAGCCATATAACATACAGTGAAGTGCTCAACAAGAACTTGGCGGTAATGGACAGCACTGCGGCTTCAATGTGTAAGGACAACAAGATCCCCATTCTCGTATTCAGCCTGGAAGACCCGGAAAATATTGTGAAAGCTGTTTGCGGAGAAGACATAGGAACCCTTGTTTCAGAATAAATATTATTAATCGGAGGTAAATAAAATGAAAGCGGTTTTAGACAGATTGGAACAAAGAATATTAAAGCGTATCAATTATTTGGAAAAGGATTTTGCAGCTATAAGAGCAGGCAGAGCAAATCCTGCGGTTTTGGATAAGCTCACAATAGATTATTACGGGGCGCCGACGCCTGTAAATCAAATTGCCGCCGTAAGCGTTACAGAAGCCCGCACGCTCACAATTCAGCCTTGGGACGCATCTGCACTTAAGCTTGTTGAAAAAGCTATCCTTACTTCGGATATAGGCATCAATCCTCAAAATGACGGAAAGCTTATCCGCCTCATATTCCCTCCGCTTACCGAGGACAGACGTAAAGAAATAGCCAAAGAAATAGGCAAAATGGCGGAAGAGACAAAAGTATCGGTAAGAAACGTAAGAAGAGACGCAATAGACGATATAAAAGAGCTTAAAAAGAATAACGAGATAACCGAAGACGACCAAAAGCTCGGCGAAAAAAAGGTTCAGGAAATAACAGACAAATATATTAAAAATATAGAAACAATGGCAGAGAAAAAGCAAAAGGAAATCATGGAGATCTGATAAGAAAAAGCACAGACTTACCGGGATTCTTGGTTTGTCTGTGCTTAACATACGTTTAACGGGATAAAACCGTAATCACCTCAGCGGAAGGGGCCTGAGTATACAGGTCTGGGTTTAAGTATAATGGCGATATTTTCAAAGAAGGCAAAAATAACGCAGGCGTTGCCCGATGATATTGTTTTGCCCAAGCATATAGGTATAATTATGGACGGCAACGGCAGATGGGCAAAGAAAAGGGGTCTGCCGCGCACGGCAGGACATTCTGCAGGCAGCAGCACATTTAAAAAAATAGCCCGTTATTGCAGCGATATAGGGATAAAATATTTGACTGTGTATGCGTTTTCAACAGAGAACTGGCGCAGACCGGCAGAAGAAATAGAATCGCTTATGAAAATATTTAAATCTTATATGCTCGAGGCAATACGTGATTTTAAAGACGATACGATTGTGGTCAGATTTATCGGCGATACATCTAAATTCAGTCAGGAACTTCAGGATCTGATGAAAGAGACAGAGCAGGGCAGTAAAGACCGCGCGGGTATGGTGCTTAACATTGCCGTAAATTACGGCGGAAGAGCGGAGATCGTTACTGCGATAAAGAATATATGCGCCGATGTAAATTCAGGTGAGTTGGATATTGATAATATCAACGAGCAAACCGTATCGGATTATTTATATACGGCGGGACAGCCCGACCCCGATCTGATAATAAGACCGAGCGGAGAGTACCGCACATCTAATTTTTTGTTGTGGCAATCCGCTTATTCGGAATATGTGATAATGGACGATGTTTTGTGGCCCGACTTTACAAAGGAAGACATAAACAGCGCTATAATTGAGTATTCCAAACGCAACAGAAGATACGGAGGAGTGTGAGCCGATGAAGAAAAGAATAATTACAGCCGCTGTGGCAATACCTGTTATTTTGCTTATATTCTTTGCGGCTTCCTCTTTTTCATATATTTTGGATATAGTTTTGGCTGTCGGTATTGTTTTGTGCGTGGGTGAGGCGTTAAATGCCGCAAAAGCACTTAATTTGTACATCCTTTCAATACCCAGCATAATTATTGCAGGGGCAATACCGTTCTTGATAAACACAAAGTTTTTGCTGCCGGCAATATATGTTTATCTTTTGGCGGCATTTGCAGCAATAATTTTCAACAGTAAAAAAATAAGCTTTAATAACGCCGTTTTTGCGTTTTGTTTTACGATGATTATATCGCTTACGATATCTTCGGTCATCGCGCTTTATAACAGTGACAGAAGATTATGCGTGTTCTACGTTGTTGTAGGGTTGGCGGCTCCGTGGCTTACGGACGCAGGCGCTTATTTTGTGGGCGTTACTTTGGGCAAGCACAAGCTTTGTCCCAACATAAGCCCTAAAAAGACAGTTGAAGGCGCAATAGGCGGAGTTGTCTGCGGAACATTGCTTATGATAATAACGGGTATCGTTTTTAACAACCTTGTGTTCCCTTCATCTAATATAGATAAAAGTGTAAATTTTGTAAATCTTATTATCATCAGCTTTTTGTGTTCAATATTTTCAATATTGGGAGACCTGGTGTTCTCTATGCTCAAGCGCAATTTCGATGTCAAAGATTACGGAAGCTTTTTCCCCGGACACGGAGGTTTTTTAGACAGACTGGACAGCGTGATATTCGCAATACCGCTGCTTATTATTACAAGCGAATATTTACCTCTTTTAAGTTAAAGGAAATTAATTATGGTTTCAAATATATCCATTTTGGGCAGTACGGGCTCAATAGGCACACAGGCATTACAGGTGTGCGACAAGCATAACATTAAAGTAAGCGCTCTTACCGCCAACACAAACACCGCCTTGCTTGAGGCACAGGTGAGAAAATATAAGCCTAAATTAGCGGTAATGACTGACGAAAATTGCGCAAGGAAATTAAAGCTTTTGCTTTCCGATACCGACACTAAGGTCTTGTGCGGTATGGAAGGCTTGTGTCAGGCAGCGGCAACAGACGAAGCAGAAATAACCCTTAACGCTTTGGTGGGAATGGTAGGGCTTAGGCCAACACTTACTGCGATAAACGCAGGGAAAAATATCGCCCTTGCTAACAAAGAAACACTTGTAGCAGGCGGCGAGCTTGTTACAAAAGCCGTTAAAGAAAACAACGTAAAGCTTTTGCCGGTGGACAGCGAACATTCGGCGATTTTTCAGTGCTTAGAGGGTTGTTATCAGAAAAAAGACATAAAGAAACTGATACTTACAGCCTCGGGCGGACCGTTTTTCGGAAAAACATACGAAGAACTTATAAACGCCTCTCCTTCTGACGCACTTAAACACCCCAACTGGAGTATGGGACAGAAAATAACCATAGATTCCGCTACAATGATGAACAAAGGCTTGGAGATCATAGAGGCTCGTTGGCTTTTTGATGTGCCTTCTGATATGATAGATGTAGTGGTACACAGAGAGAGCATTATACACTCTATGATACAATACAGCGACAATTCGGTAATAGCTCAGCTGGGGCTGCCGGATATGCGAATACCCATACAATACGCGCTTACATATCCCGAAAGGTATGAAAGCCCCGTTTCGGAGCTCGACCTTGCGGATATAGCAAAGCTTACATTTTACAAACCCGACGAAAAGACATTCAGATGTATGGCTGTTTGCAAAGACGCACTTAAAAAAGGCGGTCTTGCTCCTGCCTTTGCAAACGGTGCAAACGAGGTTGCCAACCTTATGTACAGGCAGGGAAAGATCAAATTCCACGATATAGCAACCCTCGTGCAGGAAGCGGTAAACGCCGCACCGAAAGCCCCGGCAGGTTCATTGCAGGATGTATTGGACGCTGACGCAAGCGCAAGAGAGCTTGTTACAAAATTGGTCAATAATGAATAACGGAAGGGATCGTGACTGATATTAATACAGTTTTACTTATAATAATAGGCGTGCTTATATTTGAGCTGCTTATATTCTCACACGAGTTCGGACATTTTATCACTGCAAAATTAAGCGGCGTGCGTGTAAACGAATTTGCGCTCGGTATGGGTCCGAAGATATTCAGCTTTACAAAAGGAGAAACAGTTTACTCCCTCAGGCTTTTACCCATTGGCGGCTACTGCGCAATGGAGGGCGAAGACGAGGAAAGCGACAGCCCCGACGCCTTTTCCAAAGCAAAGGTTTATAAACGAATGATAATAGTTATCGCAGGCGCGGTAATGAATATAATTTTGGGTCTTATACTCGTTTTCTGCCTGCAGATACAGGCGGACAGCTATGCCGATACAACAATTTCAGGCTTTTCCGACAGCGCATACTCTGCCAAGTCGGGTTTAGAGGCAGGCGACAAAATTTTGAGCATAGGCGACTATAAAATATGGAGCTCAAACGACATATCTTATTCGCTGGCAATGCTTAAATGCACAGATGTTGACGGCACAGCGCCCGTTATCGCCCGTGAAAAATATAACGCCACACTGGTGAGCGTGTATGCCTATCTTTCACAATATCAAGATAAATACGGAAAATCCGATTGGGACGCCATAACAAAAGATTATGAAAAAGCAAGAGAAGATATAGATTCTGCCCCAACCACAGAGCAGGTAGTTGAAATATACGATAATGCGTTCAAAAAAATGACCGCAGTTACGCTTTCCGACGGCACAAAAGCAGATCTTCCCGAAATAAGCGTATCAATTACGGAAAAATCGCCCCGTTTCAGAACTGATGTAACGGTCCTCAGAAACGGAAAAGAAGTAACGCTTAAAGACGTTGATTTTTACACTTATTTGGGAGAGGACGGAAAACCCGCAATAAGCTTTGACTTTTATGTTGAGCCTATTGAGAAAAACTTTGTGACTGTTATAACATCTACATTTAATAACAGCGTATCTATTGTCAGAATGGTTTACAAAAGCTTATTCGGATTAATAACGGGCAGATTTTCGCTTTCGGAAGTATCGGGTCCCGTAGGTGTTGTATCCGCCGTATCTCAGGCGGCTTCATCGGGCTTGGAAACAAGTTTTTTAGACGCGTTAAACAATATCATTTACATTATGGCGATAATATCCATAAACTTAGGAATATTCAATATGTTGCCTTTGCCTGCGCTCGACGGCGGAAGATTTTTCTTCCTGATAATCGAGGCAATAAGAAGAAAACCTGTTCCTCCGAAATATGAAGGAATAGTTCACGGCGTGGGCTTTGCGCTGCTTATGCTTTTGATATTGTTTGTGTCTGCAAACGATATCGCAAGACTGTTCGGCGGCAGCGGACTTTTCGGTTAAAAAAACAAGGAGATAACGGCGAACGGCAAATGTTTGCAATGTGCGCCGGTTACTGAAAATGAGTATTGAAAGAAAAATAAAGAGATCCGTAAAAGCGGGTAATGTTATAATAGGCGGCACAGCTCCCGTAACAGTTCAGTCTATGATAAACGTACCGTCCGACGATATAGAGGGCAGTGTTAAACAGGCTGTTCGTCTTGAAAAAGCAGGCTGCGAGATAATAAGAATAGCAATACCAGACAAAAACGCAATAAGACTCATAGACGCGATAAAAAATCAAATAAGCGTTCCGCTTGTAGCGGATATCCATTTTGATTATAAGCTTGCATTGGAAGCCGCAAACGCAGGAATAGACAAAATAAGGATAAACCCCGGTAACATAGGCTCCGACGATAAGGTAAAGGCTGTAGCCGATATTTGCAGACAGAAGAATATCCCGATAAGAATAGGCGTAAATTCAGGCTCGCTTGAAAAGGAGATACTTGCAAAATACGGGCATCCCACCGCAGAGGCGCTTTGCGAAAGCGCGCTATATCACGCGTCTTTGCTTGAAAAGTTTGATTTTTACGATATGGTTCTTTCAATGAAATCATCAAATGTAAAAACAATGAAAGACGCTTATACATTAGCGAGTAAGAAGTGTGATTATCCCCTGCATCTGGGCGTTACCGAAGCAGGAACAAAAAGATTGGGTATTATAAAATCAAGCGCGGGAATAGGCGCGTTGCTGTTAGACGGCATAGGCGACACCATAAGAATTTCTCTCACTGACGACCCCGTAGAAGAGGTATACGCCGCAAAAGACCTTCTAAAGGCAATAGGGCTGAGGAATGACGGAGTGACGATAGTTTCATGTCCTACCTGCGGCAGAACGAGAATAGATCTGATAAGCCTTGCGACAAAAGTTGAAGAAAGCTTAAAGGATTGCAAAAAGAACATAAAAGTAGCCGTTATGGGCTGTGTTGTAAACGGGCCCGGAGAAGCCCGTGAAGCCGATATAGGAATAGCGGGCGGCAAAGGCGAGGGGCTTATATTCAAAAAAGGCGAAATTATTTGCAAGGTTCCCGAAACCGAGTTGCTGACGGCACTTATAAATGAAATAGAAAAGATGTAAGGGGCTATATAAATGGCTGAGCTTGGTTATGTATTTGACGATTATATACAAGAGGATTTTCCTGCCGCGATAGGCAGAGGAGAGGTAATATCCGTTGATATAAAGACAAATACACGTAAAATGCTTTTAAAGGTAAAGTTTGACAGGTTTGTTTCTGCCGAAAGCCTTAAGAAAGCAGAAGAAATTTTGACAAAATCAAAATTGATGCTCAGCGGCTGCGAGATATTTCCGATATTTTTACCCGAGCATTTTTCTGTTGATAATTTTGACGATATTATTACAAGACTTAAAAGAAAAAACGCCTCTTTAAACGGATTTTTCAGCGACGCAAAGGCGCGCACAGACGGAGGTGCGCTGTATATTGAGCTTGCCCATGGCGGAAGAAGCATACTTGACAGTATGGGCGTAGAAGAACAGCTTAAACAACTTATTGAAGAAGAATACGGTATTTCTTTTGTTGTAAAATATGAAGGAAAATCAGAAGTAGATACAGAGTCAAACGTAAACATACAGCATTACGAAAAAGAGCTTGAAAAAGAAACCAGAGAACAAACCATAGAATATATAGAAAACTACGAAGACAGCCTGAAAGACAAATTTGAGGCTGTTACTGTCGTTGATAACGCGATCACCGAAATAGAAGTAAGAGGCGAGGAATATAAATATCCCAAGCCGTCTTTCAAAACATTAAAGCCGCTTTACGGAAACACAATAAGTGAAGTTAAAGAGCTTACGCCCATTGCGTCCGTTGCCCCCGAAACAAAAAACATAGTAATTTGGGGCGACGTGTTCTTTAAAGAGGACAGAACCACAAAAAACGGCGACAAAAAGATTTACAGCATATCGATTACCGACTACACGGGCTCGATAACATTAAAGTCAATAGGCAGCTTTGAAGCATGCGCGCCGCTTGACAGCCTGAAGCCCGGCACCACAGTTGTTGTAAAGGGAAACACCGAGTTTGACAGCTTTGAAAAAGACACTGTGGTAATGATAAAAAGCATTGCGCTTACAGAAAAGGTGAAGGTTGTTGATAACGCAAAAGAAAAGCGTGTAGAATTGCACCTGCACACAAATATGTCGCAGATGGACGCCGTAACAAGCGCAAAAGACCTTATAGAAAGAGCCGCCGCATGGGGACACAAAGCAATAGCGATAACAGACCACGGCGTAGCGCAGGCTTTTCCCGAGGCGATGGACACTGTTGAAAGAATAAACGCACAAAGAGAATCAAGCGCTCGGGAAACGGGAAAAGAGCCGGAGCTTTTCAAGGTCATTTACGGAACGGAAGCATATTTTGTAAACGATATATTAGATTGTGTTTACGGCGAAAGCAAACAAAGCATAAAAGACAGAACAATTTGCTTATACCCTGTAATAAATGACGACAAAACGCTTGACGCCGTTTTTGCCGCTGAAATAAACGATGCAAAAATCACAAACACTCTAAGCACGGAAAACAGAGCAACGGAAAAAGAAATATTGACGGAGCTTGCACGGTTTTGCGGAAAAGATTCCTGCGTATGCGTAAATACAGCGGAAGATATGCAGGTAATTTTAGAGGCGATAAAAAGAAATAAAATAGACTTTTCATTTACGTGCATAGATATGACCGCTTTGGCAAAGGCTTTGCTCGAGGATTATAAAGAGAATAATATAGATGCATTGGCACAGTATCTGCACATTTCATCTGCCGGCACGGATAATGTAAGCCTTATGTGCGAAATATATCTCCAGCTTGCGCAAAGGCTTGAAAACGACTGTAAAATAACATCCGTTGATAAGATTAATACGGATATATTAAGCAAAGACTTAAAGTCGATCAAGTATTTCCACCAAATAATACTTGTAAAGAACAAAACGGGACTTAAGAATTTATATAAGCTCATTTCAAAAGCGCATCTCGATTATTTTTACCGCAGACCGAGAATACCCAAAAGCGAGCTTATAAAGCACCGTGAGGGGCTTATACTGGGCAGCGCGTGTGAGATAGGCGAGCTTTACCGCGCTGTTGTAAGCGGCGCCCCGGACGCCGAGCTTTTGAGAATAGCGTCTTTTTACGATTACCTCGAGATACAGCCGGTAGACAACAATATGTTTATGGTGAACGAAGGCACCGTAAAAAGCGAAGAAGATATAAAAAATTTCAACAGAAAAATCGTTTGGCTGGGCGAACAGCTTAACAAGCCTGTTGTGGCAACGTGCGACGTTCACTTTATGGACCCGCACGAAGAAGATTACCGCAGAGTTTTGATTGCTAGCCAGGGCTTTACGGGATATGACAAAGACACGCCCCTTTATTTCAGAACAACAAAAGAAATGCTTGAAGAATTCTCTTATTTAGGCGAAGAAAAGGCGTATGAGATAGTTGTAACTAATACCAACGCCATTGCCGATATGACAGAATGTGTAAGACCTATACCCGAGGGTGTGTATCCTCCTTTTATAGACGGCGCGGAGGAACAACTTATAGATATAACATGGAAACGCGCAAAGGAGAAATACGGGGATCCCCTGCCGCAAATCGTTGAAGACAGGCTCAACAGAGAGCTTGATTCAATAACAAAATACGGCTTTTCCGTGCTTTATATGACAGCGCAAAAGCTTGTTGCGGACAGCGAAGCCCATGGCTATCTTGTCGGCTCGAGAGGTTCCGTAGGCTCGTCTTTTGTGGCAACAATGTCGGGTATATCAGAGGTTAA
>JAEEHZ010000152.1 GCA_016281115.1 Clostridiaceae bacterium
GCTAATGGCCCTTGCTCACAAAGCCCTGTAATTATATCAGCTTAAAGTTTTGTTGTCAATACTTTTTTTAAAAATGTTTTACATAATTGCTTTTATGAGAAATTTAAAAGATTTGACATATATATTAAGATTTGATATAATAACACAGTATATATGGGAATGAGTAGTTTTAGGAGGGAATTATATGTCAGAGTTGTGCCTCGGATGTATGAAAGAATATGATAACGGCTCTGTTTGTCCGCATTGCGGTTTTTCAAACGACAGTATTCAGTCGTTGCCGTTTTTGCCGCTGGGAACAGTCTTAAGAGATAGATATATTGTAGGTAAGCTCTTGAAAAGCAACTGCCAGGGCACCGAGTATCTTTGTTTTGACGATGAGCTTAAAAGCCCTTGCATTTTACGTGAATTCTTGCCCGAGGGCATTTGCGGCAGAAGCAAAAATTCGGGTGTTAATGTTGTGGTAAAACCCGAATATAAAGAATTGTATACATCTACTCTCAAAAGCTTCCTCTCAAATTTCAGAACGTTGGCTCGATTGCGCGATCTAAGCACAATCGCTTCCATTTATGATATATTTACCGATAACAACACCGCGTATACCGTAGAGGATTATGTAGAGGTTATCTCGTACAGAGAGTTTATCAACCGCTCGGGCGGTATGCTTGAGTGGAATGTTGTAAGACCTTTGTTTATGCCTCTTATTTCTTCGCTTGAATCAATAAATAAGAATAATATCAAACATTTGGGAATTTCACCGGATAACGTATATGTGACTACCGACGGTAAAATAATGCTCAAAAACTTTATGATACCCGAAATGCGCCAAGCTTCCAAAAGTTTCAGAGCAGACCTTATAGACGGATGCAGTGCGCCGGAGCAGTATACCGAAAACAAACAGCTTAGTCAAAAAGCTGATATTTACGGTTTTTCTGCGGTGCTGTTTTATTCTCTTACGGGAGCTCTGCCCGAGAAATATGAAAAACGCAGGCTTGACCCAAAACTGCTTATAAACACAAATGTTGTTAAAAGATTGCCGCCTCATGTTGTGTCCGCTTTGGCAAACGGTCTGCAAATAGATGAAGATAAAAGAATTTCATCTTTTGAGGAGTATAAATTACTTCTTACCTCGGCGCCGACTATAAAGGCAATGCGCGACGAGATAAATACCGAGGTGCAGGCAAGCAAGACAATAAATGATGATAAAAAAAGAAAACGCGGCGTTCCCGGGTTTGTGTGGGGAATAGGCGCATTCGCTGTGTTTGCCGTTTTGTTTTTCTTTGTTTGCAACGCACTTTTTACACAAACTTTCTTTGATAACGTAATGAGCAAAGGCAATTCCGAAAGCGATACAGAGCTTTCTTCCGTTGTTGCGGTAAACGCTGACGATATATCGACCGACAGCTCAGCTGTGTTTACGGTGCCAAATCTTACAAAGCTATCTTATGAAGAATTGCTTGATAAAGACGCTGAGCACAGCGAATACAATATTGTTTTTGCCGACCCTTGCGAATATGATGACAAAGTAAAGCAGAATTATGTTATAAAACAAAATCCCGCGCCCGAAACAGAGGCTTCTGTTGGCTCTGTGATAGTAGTAACACTCAGCAAAGGCACGAAAACACGCACACTGCCCGATATAAACGGAAATACCCTCTCATACGCGGCAGAGGTTTTGGCTTCCGAAGGGTTCGTTACATATGTAGAGCGTTCTTATAACGACAATGTTGCAGAAGGCTGTGTAATAGGATATCAGAATAATTATGCGGGAGATAAATTAGAGTATGGATCGTCAGTTACGATCCTTGTCAGCCGTGGCAGCCATACTGATTCTGACAGTGAATGATCTGTACATTTGCAAAAAAGCAGTGCCGAAAGTGAGTTAAATAAAATGTCTATAAAAATAAATCTTGGAAATTGGGGCGGAGTTTTTGCCGTGCCTAACGCTGTTGCGGATAAATACTTAAAGCTTGCAGGCGCGCTTCAGTTAAAGGTTTTGCTCTGTTTGTTAAGGCACAACAGCCGTGAGCTGACCATAGCAGAGCTTTGTGAAATGGTCAATTGTGAAAAAGAAGATGCAAAAGACGCGATTGGCTTTTGGCTGGCTGCAGGTCTGCTGAAGAATACCGAATCAGGTTTTATACCGGGTGACTCAAGTCCCAATTACGAAAATAATAAGAACGAATATATATATCCTGCTCAATCACACGAAGAAAAGCCGTCAAGAACGGTTACACGTGTACAGCGTCCCGAGCCCTTTTATGTTGCGCAAAGAATAGCGGAAGATCCCGATATAGCGGTGTTGATGCAAGAGGCGGAGATGATACTTTCCCGTCCGCTTTCGCACGGCGACAGCAGCACACTTGTTTTGCTACATGATACGGACGGGCTTACAACCCCTGTTATCCTTATGATATTGCAGTATGTTGTGAGCTTGGGCAAGGGTATGAGATACGCTGAAGCTGTTGGCGCTGACTGGGCGAGCGAGGGTATCAACACCATAGAGCTTGCCGAGAAAAAGCTTATGCAGCTTACACAAGCAAAAGAAGCCTGGAAGCTTATTCAAACCACGTTTGGGCTTGAGGCTCATTCTCCGACGCAAAAAGAAAAAGCACACGCAACACGTTGGGTTTGTGAAATGAAATATGACAGAGATATTTTAAGGTACGCTTATGAGCTGTGTGTTGACGCAAAGGGAAAGTATCTCCCTAATTATGTGAGCAAGGTGCTTGAGAGCTGGTATTCTAAGGGTATAAGAACATTGAGCGAGGCAAAAGCCGACTCTGATTCTTCTAAACGCAGCGAGCGTGCCTCGGGCACACAGGGTATTGGCGGAAAGCCTTCTTATGATCTCGAGGAATTTGAGAAATCCAATATATTTGACGAGAACTGACTATCGAAAGGAGCCCGGCATATTAGTTATGCCGAGATTTGTTGTACGCTATGGGTTATCCAAAAAAGATTTATGATGAAGCCGACATAGTAATGAATGAAAGACGGAACAAAGCCAAAACAGAGCTTGAACTCAACCGTGCAGAGATCTACGGCAAGCTTCCCGTATTACAGGAGCTTGAATATGAAATAGCGTCTTATGCCCTTAATGCGGTTAAAAGCGTTACAGCGGGAGAGTTTAACAGAGAGGTTTTGGAGGGTTATAAAAAACGCAGTGTAGAAGCCCAAAACAAGGTTAAGAATATCCTTATCGAAAACGGGTATTCTCCCGACTCTCTCGATGAAAAATATTATTGTCCGAAGTGTGAAGACACCGGCTATATAGACGGCGTTATGTGTGAGTGCAAGCAAAAGCTTTTAAAAGAGATTGCCTGCAAAATGTTCAGCACAGACGCAATAAGCAGTGATTGCAGATTTGAGAATTTCAGCCTCGATTATTATTCCTCACAGGTGGGCGAAAACTCAAAATTGTCGCCGAAAAAGCAAATGTCTATGATACTTGAATACTGCAAGGCTTATGTAAATAATTTCAGTAAAAACTCGAAAAATATATTGATGATGGGCGCCACAGGCTTGGGAAAAACCCATTTGTCGGTCGCGATGGCGTATGAGCTTACAAAAAACGGTTTCGGCGTTATTTATTGCTCCGCTCCCGATATGGCAAGAAAGCTTGAATCAGAATATTTCGGCAAAAACGTAGATGCTCCCAAAGGCGAGACAGAACAATCACTTTTAGAGTGCGATCTTCTCGTTATAGACGACCTGGGAACAGAATTTATAAATAAATACAGCCAGTCTTCAATATACAACATAATTAACATACGTATAAATATGGGCAGACCGACAATTATAAGCACAAATTTAAGCGCGCAGGAGCTTCATAACACTTACGGTATGAGGTTTGTATCGCGAATAATCGGCGAATTTGACAAGCTTAATTTTGTCGGTACCGATATTCGCCAAATTAAAAAGAGAAACTCATAATAATACCTGAAAAAGGACGGTTTAAAATATGCCTCAGCAAAATTTAAATATTCCCGAGTTTTTGGTATATAAAGAACCCTTGAAATACAGAATTAAAGACGATATGTCGAAAATAAGCATTGGTATAATGTTGTCTTATCTTATAATTACGGTAATTTCTTTAGTGGTGTCGGCTTTAGATGTTGACTCTTTTTTAAATATTGGTGACGAAACTACAACCGCGCTATTGTATATTCTAAACGGGATAGCTCTGCTTGTAGCTCTGCCGTTGGGTGCCTTGATAATTTGCAGAATATCTGATACTTATTTGTCAGACTGCATTGTAATAAAACGTGTGACTGCAAAAAAGACGGCTTTGCTTGTGATAAGCGGCTTGGGCATATGTATGCTTGCAAATTATATGGTTGAGATGCTTGCCGTAATTGCAGGTACCACGGGGATAAATATATCATCGCAGACAATGGAGCTTTCAATGAATTTCAGCTCGCCTGCCGCACTTGGAACAATGCTTATTTCAGTGGCTATCGTACCTGCTTTGGCAGAGGAATTTATGTTTAGAGGAGTTATACTTACAATTCTTCGTAAATATGGCGACACGTTTGCAATATTTATTTCATCTTTGCTGTTTGGGCTTTTGCACGGTAACTTTGTTCAGACGCCTTTTGCGTTCGTTGTGGGGCTTGTGCTTGGGTTTATTACAGTATACACAGGCTCAATGCTGCCTTCTATGATAATTCATTGCCTTAACAATTCAATTTCCATAATTATAACTTATTTGAACAATAACATAGAGCTTGAAGCCGTTACAGAGGTTATCTATGTTACCGTGTCAGTAATTATCGCCGCAGGCGGACTGCTTGCTTTGTTTGCTTTATCAAAAAGCGACAGGCATATGTTTTCTTTTGAGAACGGTGCGGCAGGGCTCAGCTTTTCAAAAAAAGTACGCGCGGCAGTATCTGAGCCGTGGACAGTAGTGTTTATTTCTATGATGCTTGTTTCAAGCGTACTGATGATCGTAGGTGTGCAGTTTGTATAAAGATGAGTTTATGCTTGAGGCATTGGAGCTTGCAAAGCAGGCATATGCCTTGGGCGAGGTGCCTGTGGGAGCTGTAATCGTAAAAGATAATAAAATAATTGCACGCTCATTCAACAAACGTGAAACAAACAAAAATGCGCTTTTGCACGCAGAAACAGACGCCGTATACAAAGCGTGCGAAGCCCTTAACTCTTGGCGACTTTGCGGATGCGACCTATATGTAACGCTTGAACCGTGCGCGATGTGTGCAGGCGCAATTGTAAACGCCCGTATTTCCAATGTTTATTTTGGGGCGTATGATAAAACTGCGGGTTGCTGCGGCTCTGTTGTTAATCTGTTTGAGATTAAAGGTAATTACCGACCGAAATATTTCGGAGGCTTGCTCGAAGATGATTGCTCACTGCTGCTTTCGGAGTTTTTTAAAAATAAAAGAATAAAAGAAATAACAGTACTTAACTAAATAATTCGAGGGTGCTTAATTAAAAAGAGCACCTCGTTTTTTATGCTTGACATTTCGTTATACTTATGTTAGAATAACGAAACAAGATTTTGAGAGGAAAATTAGTATGAAAAAAATAGCGTTAAGTATTTGTGTTGCTTTGTTAGTATTAGTTCAGCTTTTCGGTTGCGGTACTGCCGAGAATATCGAAACAGGTATATCCGATGATAAAGCTGATGCTTTTGTATTTACCGATTCTTGCGGCAGAGATGTAACACTGCCTAAGAATATAACAAAAATTGCGCCGAGCGGCTCAACCGCTCAAATGATTTTATATGCCATTGCCGATGATCTGCTTGTGGGTTTGAGCAGTACGCCTTCTATCGAGCAAATGAAATATTTTCCGGAAGAATTTGTTTATTTGCCGACATTCGGACAGTTTTACGGCAGTAAGGCAAATATGAATATGGAGTCGCTTATTGCCGCAAAGCCCGATGTTATAATAGACGTCGGCGATATGAAGGATACCCATAAAGAAGATATGGATTCAATTCAGGCGCAGACAGGTATACCCACCATATTCATTGAAGCCCATTTAGAAACCTTTGCCGACGCATACCGCAC
>JAEEHZ010000153.1 GCA_016281115.1 Clostridiaceae bacterium
AAACGCAGAATACTGGCAGCGCAGACCGTGCGTTTACGGCGTCACCTAAAAACGGTATGTTGCTGTATTTGATGATAACATCCTTTGGGTTTATAAGAGGGAAAACATTTAAATATTTGAGCGCACAGAAATTGCTTTGCGGTGTTATGAAATAGTACAGCGCGTACTCTGTTGCAAATATAAGGCTGAATACTGTTATAGCAATGTGTTTTTTGTCAGCCGCCGACATAACAAGCCATACAACCGCAGACACAGCAAACGATGATACGATATTGAATATCAAATAATAGAGCAAGAACTGCCAAACGGTCATTGGCACGACGAAATCTGCAAATATTGAGATCGACTGCACCGTGCAGAAAAAGCCCTCGTCGCCGCCGTAAATATACAACGCTAACCCTAAAAGCACGGAATACATCAATACATTTACCGCTATTGCCGAAAACATAAGTATTTCTGCTCTTTTAAGCGCAAGTGACAGTCTGCCTTTTACGGTTGTAAATACAAGCTGGCTTAGTCCCTTTTTCTGCTCCGAGCAGAACAGAAACACGATCCAAATAAGAAAAATCAGCACAATATAATGTACAAATTCAAACTGTATAACGCTTTTCACGGCTTCTTGATTTTGGAATGAAAGTTCTATGTTTTCAAGCGGAGCATAATCCTCAACCGTTTTGTTTATATTCTTATCCGAAAAAGAATTTGATTCAGAGAAGATGCTTATACCGCTTATCGACTCCGCCTGCGCCTTTAAATCTTCAAGTTTGTCTTTGAAATATGCAATGTGCGAAAGCTCACCTTGTAAAGCGTCAAGAATATGTAATTTAACATTTAAATACGCTTCGCTGTACAGGTCTTTATTGTCATCAAATTCCTGAGTTAAAGCCTTGTTTCCCTCGCGTATCGCTGTATCAATTTCTTTGAAATTCGCGTCATAATTATTTTTGTCGGTGACTTTTAAATTATCGTAAACCGCAAGCTCGTACAGAATATATATATCTTCTTTCTCACGAATTATGGCTTCAAGCGCTTGTGCGGGATTTGCTTCTTTATACTTGTTTACAGCCTCTTTTAATATCGCTTTTGAGGCAAGCAGATCGTAACTGCCGCCGTCGGACGGGGAATACTGTTCGATTATATAAAACAGTGAGCAGAGCAAAATCAATATAATCAGCAGAATTGCCGTTTTTCTGTTTGCGAATACTCTTTTAAATTCCGTAAAAATCACCGCCCGTCTGATATTGACAGCAAAACATTATCCGATTATAGAGTCAAAATCCCATTTTTTTAATAAAGTAAAATCGTGCTTGTCCGTACCTATTTGAGACTTATCAAAAGCCATTAGAGATGTTATGAAATCCGTGCCTATGACATGTATGCTGTCATCGTTTTTTATTTGTATCTCCGTATCACCCTCGCCGGATGCGGAGATTTTTTCATTCAAATCAATAAACAGATAGTCTTCATCTCCGAAATAACACAATCCGTCAGTCTTTATTTTTATTTCATCAATCAAATTTCCCGATAAATCCACGACTTTGATACTTCTTTTATCCAGTTGATATTCATCTGCGCTTTGTGCCATTTCTCTAAACAGATTTACATCATTATCAAGATATATGTATCGTCCGTCGTAGGAAGGCATCAAAGGTTCATTATAAAATTCAGTAGATTTTTCTGTATTAAAATCATATTTCATTACAGAGTTAATTGTTCTGTATATTAAAGTGTTGTCATCAATGAATGTCCAGTGTCCGCACAAATCATCAATAGGTATTTTATTATATGTATCTTTCGGAATGCTGTAAGAATATAAGCTGTTTGTTGAAGTTTCGTATGTTTCATCTTCATAGTATGATACGGTGATATAAACATTTTCGTTATAGCCACGTACAAATTCTATGCAAGCGTTTATACCTTCAAATTCAAAAATCAGCTCAGGCTTCGCACTTGCTTTTAATTCAACCTGATAAACCTGAGCTTTGTTATCGCCCCTGTTGATAGAAAAATAGGCAAATCCTCTATGAACAGTTGCAATGATTGAATATTCATTTCCCGTTTCAAGAAAATCGCAGCATCTTTTACGGCTTGAGCCGTCTTTGCTGATCTGATAAAGCCCCATAATGCCGTTACTAAATCCAATAACATAAATATTCTCATCATAATACCAAAGTCCGGAATAATGACGGATGTCACCTAAATATGCGTTACAGGAATTATTGTTGTGATCGCAATTTGGCATATTGCAAACAGGAACAACCTTTTTGCTTTCCTTGTCAAAGTAATACAAAAAATTCCAACCGTCTTCGGTAAAATAATAACCGTCTTCTGCGTTTACGATATTTCTTAGATCTCCAAAATAAACAGGATCATCCTTACCGACTTTAACATAATCTTTATTGACTGCGGAGTCTTTGTAAGAATCGTTTGAAGTGCAAGACGCAAGGGCTAATACTGTAATTAGAGCAAGAATGAGTGAAATACATTTCTTCATAGTTGAATATCTCCTCTTTGCAACAGTCTGGTTTTTAACCGACAATAGAGTCAATATCCCACTCTTTCAGAACAATCCATTCGTGTTTATCAGTGCCTATTTGAGATTTATCGTATGCGGAAAGCACAGCCATTGAGTCGGCGGTTAAAACCTGTAATTTATTTCCTTGTTCTATTGTTCGGTTTATCGGATTGTCGTATTTTTCGGTGAAGTCAAGGAGCAAATAATCCTTATCCCCGAAATAGCTCATATTCAAACCTTTTGTATCCGCAGGTATTTCATCTATCTGATTGCCTGATAGATCCATAACTTTTATTACACGGTTTGAAAAATCAAATTCGTCGGCTGATTCATTCAGTATGCCTGTTATATTATCCAGATACACATAATTTCCGTCGTATGAAATGTCACAGCATCCTTTATCATAAAACACAGAAACCTCGTCTGTTTTGGCGTCATATTTTAAAACCTTATTGGCAGAGTTGTATATAATGCAGTTTTCAGCTATTGCATATATAGCGTAAGTAAATTCATCAGGTGTAATATTGGTAACATTTTGGGTTAAAAAATCGTAGTAACTCAGCTTGTGTTCATTAGTATCTGTTTCTTTATCGTAACGGTATGAGTAAAGTATCAATCCGTCACCGTAGCCGCGAATATCATGTATCGCTTCATCTTTATTCGGCGTTTCATATACAACTTCCGGTTTTGAATTATCGTCGAGTTTAACCCGAAATATTTTATCGTTTTCATCTTGTTCTTCTGCCGAGAAATACGCATATCCTCTGTGTACGGTCAAAGTAAGAGTAGACTGCGGACCCATTGAAACAAAATCGCAGCTTCGTGTATGCTCTGTTCCGTCTTTGTTAATTCTGTAAAGCCCCATCACGCCGTCTTTCTTCCCAACAAGATAAATATGTCCATCAAAATACCAAAGACCGGGATGATGGCGTATGTCGTCTATGTAAGCGTTACAGTTTTCATCATCGTGAGTACAGTTCGGCATATTGCATACCGGGACCGTCCGCTTACTTGTTTTATCAAAATAATAAAGATAATGAAAATTCATATCCGTAAAATAATATCCGTTTTCCGAGGCAGCAATATTGTTTGAAGATGAAAGGCACAGGGGATCATCATACCCCACAGTGAAAGAATAATCACCGACTAATAATGATTTTAAAGATGTGTCCCTCTCGATTCTATCCGACTGGGAGCAGGAACAAGCTATTACAGCTATTATGAATGTCGAGATTATAATGCTAATCCTTTTATTCATACACATCACCGCCCTTATAATAAACACTTTATCCGACAATTGAATCAATGTCCCATTCTTTTAATACTATCCATTCGTGTTTTTCCGCGCCAATCTGTGATTTATCAAGAGCTTCTAATTTTGTTAGGAAGTTTGAAGTAATCCCCTTAATCATATCACCTATTTCAATCTGTTTCGTTTTTTGAGAATCATATTCTTCGTTTATGTCTACCAGTAAATAATCTCTGTCTCCGAAATAGCAAAAACCTTCTGTTTGAATTTGTATATCATCAATTGTGTTGCCGTGTATATTTTTAACAACGATATGCCGGTTTGAAGTATCATAATCAGTATTATCAGCAATAGAAGCATCAAAAAGTGCAGTGTCATTATCAAGATATATGTAATCACCGTCATAGCTCACTGCACAAGTTTCTTTATCATAATACACGCTTATCTCTCCGTTTGAACTGTCATATTTCATAACCTGTGTAGGTGAACCGTATATAATACTTCCTTTACATACTGCAAATTGACCGTAAAAGTCTTTCAGTGGTATATCATAAACTTTACCGTTGTTTGAATAATAAGCGAGTAAATATATTTCGTTTTCGGATTCTCCTTCTTCGTAATATGAATACGATATAAACACTCCGTTGTCGTATCCTATTAATCCATTTATGGTAGCTCTGTTGCCCTCAAATCTCCATATTAATTCAGGTTCTGAATTCACTTCTAATTTTGACCGATATACCTCCGCAATACTTTTTCCGTTATCTATGGAAAAGTATACATAGTTTCTATGTATTGTTGTTACCATAGTAAACTCACGACCTGTTTCAGATAAATCGCAAAGGCGGCTGTGTTCGGAACCATCTTTGCTTATTGTATAAAGCCCCATTATGCCGCTTTTATAGCCTAATACATACAACTTGCCATTATAGTACCAAAGCCCGGGGTAGTGTTGTATTTCGCCTATGTAAGCGTTACAATCCGTACTGTCATGGGAACACTCAGGTCTGTTACACACGGGAACCACTTTTTTCGTTGCTTTATCAAAATAATATAGCATGTGATGCTCAAAGTTTGTAAAATAGGATCCGTCTTCCGAAACGGCGATATTATTGTAAAACGA
>JAEEHZ010000154.1 GCA_016281115.1 Clostridiaceae bacterium
CGTGCTTCCAGGATTGACTTGACACACGCGCGCGGCTTGTGCCGCCGTAAACTGCCGTTTTCGGGCTTCCGGTATCGTCACGGTTCACACATGACGGCGGAACCGTCTGTAATACGTGGATGTCGATAAAAAATTTGTTTTTAGTGTTCATAATAAATACCCCTTACTTTTATTGATCGTTTTTATAGCTTTTACTTTTGGAAATCGCGTTTTAACCTTTGTTTAAGTAACTTCCGGTGCAGTAATCTTTACCGCCTTTTTTATCCTGCAAAAATCTCTTCCCCAATTCAATTTGACCGACGAGTTATAATCGGGATGTTGAAAAAGATACAAATCCTTTGCAAGCATTACGTAGTCGAGGGGAATATCCTCGCTTTTCAGAAGAGTGACCAGCCCCCTTAACCGGTTGGAAAGCTCCTCTGTATCCGAGGCTGTTGCCACGGGATAAAATCTGTTTGCTATACGCTGCCTGTCATCCTCCGTTTGAATAAGCCTGTTTGCGGCCGCGCCCAATGATATTCCCTCTTTGTGCATTGGCTGTGTTTTTCTGTCCTTGCCCTGCTGATGCATTGCAAACAGCGTAAGCGCGATATACACCGACCATTCCGCCGCGCTTATTTTTGTTTTTGTGCCGAGCAGTTCATCGGGCAGGTCAAGCAAAAAGTCGCCCCATATTTGCGGTATTTCTCCCGGAATATGTCCCGCGCCGCGCCTGAGCCTTGCAAACGATGCGCGTGCGGTGTTATCGGGCAACCCGCTTATGAGCCAATTGAGCTTGAGGTGCATAAATCTTATGATCTGATCTGTTGTTCCCATTATCTTCCCTCCTGTAATTCTTTCATTTTGCGATAATAATTATTATAAGCCATAGAAGTGGAATAGAAACGTTCATTACCGTTTTTGTCGCTTACCGTTTTACCGACAAAAGCCGCCGGACCGGCATCATCTACCATCTGCTTTGCCAAATCATACGCGATCTTTTCAGACCGTTCTCTCCACAACGATATTTTATTTTCTCTTGTTTGGTTGTTATCGCAGGCGTCCAAACCGGCTATCCATTGTCTGAACGGCATATCAATTTTTGAGAAAAAGCTTTCTTTCGCGGCTGAAAGAACAGGGCTGTCCCACTTTTCGACCTTTTTGGGATCTCCTCCCGACGCCAAGAATAATTCCTTTGCGAGAGTAGACAAAAACCCCGATATTCTGTCGCACCTGTCTATTTCGTCCAGTATGCACATTTGATATATCTCGCCTGCGTTTGACAAGATATTTGCATGGATACACATTGAATCGGCAAATTGGTCCGTAACGAAAAAGTCTTTGTCACCGTATTGCACGGAAGCAATATTTAAGTTGACCGAGGTGTTTCCGTTAACAATATTCTCCGCCTGTAACAGGTTATTCCATCTTACGACACCGGGCATATGCCTGCCTTCTTTGCAGGTGGCGTATGCGGAAAAATCTCTCCACATTTGTTTTGATTTATCGTGACGTTTTGGTTGATAATCCTTGACATCGCCCTTTTTGTCTTTTATACCTATCCAAACTGTCATCTGCTCTGAAAATGCATTCTCTTTCGGAAAAAAATCTCCGCCGAGCAAATGAAATCCTGTAACCCGCTGTCCTTCTCTGTCAAGTATGAGCCTTCTTGACTGTAAGGTAAGCAGCTTCGCCGCGTCGTTGGGAAGGGGAATCTCAGTGCGTTCCTTCTCTCTTGGCTTGTCCAATTCCCATACAGGCGTACAGCTTTCCCAGTTTTCTTCTCCGTCTTTCAGCAACGTAAGATTATACATCAACGTCTCAAAAAGGTTTTCTCCGCTTATATACACAAAACCGAGTTTTCCGAGCCAGCCTGCTCCGGGAGATGGCAATTTATCGTCGCTTCCGGCTTTGCCTTCTTTTGTCGGCTTTGCCGAGGTATCGTCAAACGCATTAACATAAAGAAGCCACCTTGCCGCTTCACTGTATGTAAGAATATTTTTTTCCTCGCCTTTTCTGTCGCCGAAAAGACGTATCTTATTACTGCTTTCCGAAATAGCCCCGTTGAGCTTGTAAGCTTTGTATTCTGTGCCTCTTTTTGCGGCAGGCACCTGAAAAAACGGTCTTTCGGGGTGAAAAAGCCAAAACCTTTCCTTATACTTTTCCAAATAATCTTTAACGGGCTTTTCGGGAAATCGCTTTAACTGCCAAAGTTCTTTCCAGCGGTTAATTGCGTCGTCATAATCTTCAATAGGGTGATCGTTCCCGTCTTTGTCAACCCTTTCAAACACCGCATGAAGCGCCGCAAGCAAAAGCCTCATTATCGGCGGATCCTGCGTACAAATATCACCGCAAAGCCCTTTGTATTTATGCGCGTCATCTATTGCCTGAATAAGTGATACTTCCTTTACCCCGCAATCATTATCCATCACCTTTATCCACGGCTCATACAACAGGTTAAATTCCTTTTCCTGCATACTGTGTTTCGCTCCTTTCGTAGGTCAGTCCTTCGTTTTTATCATATTTTAATTTGTATCCGTTAAGTTCTTTTTCCAACTGTGAATCTAACAGCAAAACAAGCTCACCCTTAAGCCAATGAGAATTTTGCCATTGTGAAAGCAAGTTTGCATTTTCACGCTCCAGTTCGGCAATTGTTGAATCAAGCTTATCCCCGACACTCAACACAAACGGCAACCTGAGCCGCTGTCGCGCGATCTGTTTTGCTTCGTCATCGGACGGAACGCTGTCATACCTCAATGTATCCGAAGATATCCACGGAAGAAAACCTGCTTTGCCGTCACCTGCGCTCTGCATAACAAGTACCTCAATGGTGGGTTTGATATCGCGCACCTTGGCTTCTCCCGATTTATCGTTTCCGATATCCGTATTGACTATCCCTGTTATGCTGTTTGCCGACTCACTTTTCGATTTTTTCGGTTTTTTCAAAAGCCACGCAGACGCATTATTCTCCCGGCGTTTGTTTTCAAGTTCAAAATCATTCCAAGTATCGTCTTCCATACAGTCTTCCGGTAGTGAATATACTGCTTCTACAAGCTTCGGTATGTCGGTGTTTAGGTCGATTATATCCGGCAGGCTCTCACTTGTTCTTTTCAGCAGCCATTCGTGATATATTTTAGAGTCTGTTCTCTTCTTTCCGTTGCCGTCGCACAAATCGCTGTTCAGCACAACACACCTGCGCTCCTGCAAAGGCGAAGGGCGTGTGCGTGTATGCCTGTGCAATCTGCCTATGCGCTGGAGCAGAAGATCCATCGGACATAAATCGGTATATAAAATATCGAAATCTATATCTAAAGACTGTTCCAACACCTGCGTACCGACAACGATTAGATCATCTCTCGTTTCCGACGTACTGCGCTTTCCTATGGATTTAATAAGCTCTGATTCTTTAATGGCTCTGTCTGTTGCAACAAATTGAGAATGAAATAAAATAACCCTTTTATCCGGCAAAGACAACCTTAGAGCATCGGCGATCTGCTGTGCGCGCTTTACGGTGTTGACGATTATTCCGGCGCAGCCTCCGCAGCTCAGATCTTGCTTTAAAAGTTTTGTTAAGTCTTCGTCTGTACATTTATTGATATGAACCTTTTTCGGATCGGCACTCTTATTGATTTTTAAAGATTCAGCGTATACATTTTCACCCTCTGTCCATGTAAGCAGGGGATATCCGCAAACCGAGGGCATAATACCATCTTGCGTTTTACTGTTTAAATATGCTTTTATAAGGCTTTCTCTGCGGTTTTTCGGCAAAGTCGCCGACAGCAGGATAACAGGTGTTTTGTATGCGCCCAACCAGGAAAGCATCCTCTCCAGATAGCAACTCATATATGCATCGTAAGCGTGACACTCGTCAATTATCACTACCTTTCCGCACAAGCCCAGGTGCCTTAGCATAATATGCTTCTGTTTAAGAGCCATCATAAGTGCCGAATCTACCGTACCAACCACAAAATCATTAAGCAACGCCTGTTTTCTTCCCGTGAACCATTGGTGTACTATAACATTGCAATCTTCGTCTTCATCTATTGCCGATCTGCCGACAAGCCCGGAGTACTCATCATTTAACTCTGCCGCGCTGTGAACAAGACCGATACTGTGAACGCCGTCACCCGAAACTTTTTCCGACCATTCATGAAGCCGCGAAAAAATACCGTTTGATGTCGCCTGTGTGGGAAGCCCGAAAAATATTCCGCCCGCGCCGTTCCTCGCTGAGAGTATCTCCGCGGCGGCAAGTGCGGCTTCGGTTTTACCGGTACCCATTTGCGACTCCAGTATCATAATCCCCCCGTCTGTACATGAAGAAGCTGTTTTAATAACAAGCTTTTGAACATCATTCGGCATAAAACCGAACCTTTCGTAAAACCACCCGGGTTCTCCCGTAAAGCAGGAAGATATCCAACAATCCGGGAAATTCAATTTTTCAAAAGCTGCTCTTGCACGATTTGGGTACAGCGATATGTCCCCCTTTTCATCCAATGGCAAAAGAGGGAAATAATTTGTGTTGCTCGCTATCCAATCAGCCTCTATCAAAAGCCCCGTAATAAGCATTTGTGCCGCAATGTTAAGCCGGGGCATTTGCTGAGTATCGGAATATCCGCTGAGAGACTCAGCAAATGATATCCAATTTTTTCTCATATTATCCCATAATTCTTCATTTTCACCGTAATAATTACTATGGTGGGAACAAATATATTTTTTATACTCAACTTTGATCAGCTCATTTGGACACGGCTTTCCGTGATGCGCGCCGACAACGGAGCATATTCCGTCGGGAAATCCTTCTTTTCTCAGGATAACCTCTCCTGCTAAAGCGTGAGGACTTTTATCACTGTACAAGAAATTTTCGGGTATTCTTATGCCGTTATCTTCAAGCTCGTTTTCATAAAGCGGTATTGAACGTAAAATATTTCTCACAAACAAAGGCGTGAATTTTCCTATGTCGTGTAACAGCGCAGCCAACGAACAAGCTTTGCCGAGTTCGTCTTCGTCACGCCCCGTGGCTCTTATCACCGACGCCCGCACCCTGTCCATCAGCAA
>JAEEHZ010000155.1 GCA_016281115.1 Clostridiaceae bacterium
TCATCAATTCTCGAGTTCGGCTTCAACGACCCTATAGCCATAGACGAGAACAACGTTGTTATAGAAGGCAACGGGCGACTAATGGCCATAAAGGACTTAGGATTCAAAGAGGTTGACTGTATCAGGATAGAAGGCTTGACAGAAGATCAGAAACGTGCATACATTCTCGTTCATAACCAGCTTACAATGAATACCGGATTCGATATAGAAATCCTGAACAAAGAGCTGGAAAGAATCAAGGGAATTGATATGACGCAGTTCGATTTTGAACTCAACATAGACTTCGACAACGATATTGATACCGGAGACGGTAACAAGTATACGCAAAAAGTCGATGTCCCTCAGTACGAACCAACCGGAGAATGCCCAGATATTTACGAGCTGTGCGACAGCGGCAAGGCTGACAGCTTCCTTGAAGAAATCAGAGAAGCAAATGTCACGGACGATGAAAAAGACTTCCTGATAAAAGCAACGAGAAGGCTTTACGAATTTAACTACAAGAAAATCGCCGAATATTACGCACAGGCTTCGCCAGAAATGCAAGAGCTTATGGAACATCTGGCACTCGTTATAATCGACTTTGACAACGCTATAGCTTACGGTTACGCACAGCTTTCGGCAGCCCTTGAAGAAATGAGGGTTGAAGATGAAGAATAATTATGCCGTATTCATCATCAGCCACAAAAGACCTGAAGTCGAAACGTTAAAAGCCCTTCAAAAATCAGGCTATAACGGGGAATATTTTATCGTAATAGACGATGCCGACCCAACAATCGAGGAATATAAAAGCAGATATGGTGAACACCTTCTTATATTCAACAAAGAGGAAATATGGAAGGAAACTGACACAATAGATAACGCAAAAATACTCACTTCCGCAACCTATGCACGAAATTATTGTATCAAAGTGGCAAGAAATAAAGGGTACGACTTTTTTGTTAATCTTGATGATGATATTAACCGCTTCGCTTTCCGCTACATTGAAGGAGATAAGCTTGCTATAGCAAGCATAAAGAATATTGACAAAGTATTTGAAAAGTATATCAAGTATATGGAATCCGCAAATCTAACTTGCACCGCCTTCATTTTAGCTGGCAGGCTGATTGGTGGAATGAAAAATCCACTGGTAAAAAACTGTTTTTATTCCAGACCCACAAACTGCCTAATAATGAAATCATCTACACAGCAATTCAAAAGCACTGTATGCGAAGATGTTATATACGCAGTTGACAACAATAAAAAAGGCTTTCTAACTTATGGTTTAATGCCAATAGTTATATATGCCGGAAAACCCTGCACAGGCAATTCTGGTGGTGGTATGGCTGAGTATTATTCAACACAAGAAGAATATTTGCAATATTTTCATATCAAGGTTGCTGAACCGACTGCTGTTACGTTGAAGATGTGTTCAAACGGCAAAGTTCAAGTTATATTTAACGAAAATCGTTTCCTTCCTAAAATACTGAATGAGGAAGTGAAAAAGAAATGAAAAATTTCGCTGTATTCATTCTAAGCCACGGCAGAGCTGACAACCTTAAAACACTCGGCACATTAAGACGTCAAGGCTATACCGGAAAGATATACGTTATTCTGGATAATGAGGACGATCAAATCGACGAATACAAGAAAATTGAAGATATAGAAGTTATCGTATTTGATAAGCTTCAGGAAATGGAAAGAACAGATACGATTGACAACTTCCACAAGCACAAAGCAGTCGTATACGCTCGAAATAAGTGTCACGATATTGCAAAGGATTTAGGGCTTGAATATTTCTTAGAACTCGACGACGATTATTCCAGCTTTATGTTCCGATACGAAAAAGACGATACGTTATCATCAGTACAGTGCAAAAACTTAGACAAAGTATTTGACGCAATGCTCAAATTCTTAGATCAAACAGGGGCATATTCGGTTGCATTTGCACAGGGCGGTGACTTCATCGGTGGTGCTTCAAGTCAGTTTTGGCAGAAAAAAATTCATCGTAAAGTTATGAACTCATTCTTTTGCCGAACTGATAAGCCATTCAAATTTTTAGGCAGTATAAATGAGGACGTAAACGCATACGTCACATTAGGACAGAAGGGAAAACTGTTCTTTACGATCTCTGAATGTATGTTGGTCCAGACAGCTACGCAGCAAAGCAAGGGCGGACTGACCGATATATATTTAGACCTTGGAACATACGTCAAGAGCTTTTACTCTGTAATATGCTCGCCTTCCTGCGTTAAAGTCCATTCAATGGGCGTAAATTATATGCGAATACATCACAAAGTTGAAGCAGATAAATGTTATCCGAAGATTATCAACGAAAAATACAAGAAGAAATGAAGGTGAGAAAATGGCTGAAAAAATGAACCTTAATCAGCAGGCAGAAGAAATCCTGCGTATTGCTGAGGAATCAGGCGTACAGGGTAATTTCTTTTTCGTTACAACCTTCAAGCGATACCAAGTCCAGATCAAAATATTGAACGACCTTGAAATCGCCCTGAAGGAGAACGGAACACTTGTCACAAAGGAATATGTCAAAGGCAGGAAAAACCTGTACGACAACCCAGCTATAAACGCATATAACCGCACAACAGATTCTGCGAACAAGACCGTCGCAACCCTTATGAAGATTATCAGAGGATTCGTCGAAGATTCAGACAACGAATCTGAAGACCCGTTGCTGAAGATACTCAACGGCGGTGAGGTAAGTGAATAAGGCTTACGAATACTGCAAAAAGAACATCAGGAAAAAAACCACTCCGAAATATGTCAAGCTACAAATGAAAGAGTGGTTAAAAATAGCAGAAGGAAAGCACAAAAAATATATCGTCTCAGAATCAAAGGTGAAGCAGGTCGAGAACATCTTGAAACTGCTCAATATGCCGAAGGGATTGAAAGCCGGTGAAAGCCTGTACAACTGTTCAACAGGTTATCAATGGTTTATATATATAGCAGTCTTTTGTACTGTCTACAGAGACGATACAAAGCGCAGGAAATACGAAACCTGCCTACTGGAAATCTGCCGTAAAAACTTCAAAACATATACAGTCGGTACGATCTTCATTATCGCATTTCTGACTGAGCCGCAGTTCTCAAAATTTTACTCCGTTGCTCCTGACGGCTCGCTGTCAAAGGAAATACAGGAAGCAATATCGGAAACGCTCAGATCATCACCGGCGATATATGAATACAAGAATACGAAGCGATTCAAGATTCTTCGTGATTATATATCATTCAAGCCACTATTATCGAAGTTCATTCCTTTGAGCTATTCTACATCGAGAATGGATTCTCGTATGCCTAACGTCTTTTGTGCAGACGAGGTCGGAGCTTTGCCGATAAACTATCCTGTTGAAGCAATGCGTTCCGGTCAGATCAATATGAAGAACCGTCTCGGATTCATAATCAGCACAAAATATCCGACGATTGATAATCCTTTCGAGGACTATGTTTCGTACTCTAAGAAGGTACTTGACAAAATCGAGAAGGACGAAACCGTATTCAGCTTACTATACGAACCAGATAACACCAAAGACTGGATATCGGACGACCTTATACTCAAACAGGCAAACCCAGCCGCACTTGAAATCCCTGAGATATGGGAAGAACTCAAAAAGAAGCGAGCTTACGCAATAGCAGTTGAAAAAGCTCGTGAGAACTTCGTAACAAAGCATTGCAATATTATCTATACCGGTATCGGTACAGAGACGTATATCGACGTTGCAGCAGTCCAGAAGTGCCGTACAAGTCATATCGACTGGAAGGATAGAACCGTTTACGTCGGCTTTGACTTATCAGAAACGAACGATAATACTTCAGTCGCTATGGTTACAGCAGACGAAAACAATAATATCATAGCAGATGTGTTCGCCTTCATTCCAGAAGGCAGAATCGACGAAAAGACGATCTCAGAAAAGCTGGACTATCGCAATATGATAGAAAATACAAGTAAATGTATGGCTTGCGGCGATAAAGTAATCGACTATACCTTCGTAGAATCGTTTATTTTATCGTTAGAGGAACGTTACGGTGTCAAGGTACAAGCTATAGGCTTCGACCGTTGGAACGCTCTCAGCACGGCGCAGAAGCTTGAAAAAGAAGGTCACAACTTAGTTGAGATTCGTCAACATTCAAGCACCCTGCACCCACCGACAAAACTTCTGAAAGAAAAGATATTGAGTGGAGAGTTTCAGTACGAGAAAAACCCTTTACTCGAGATCAACTTCCAGAACGCACGCTGCACCTACGACACGAACAGAAACCTATATGTTACGAAAAAGAAATCCAACGGCAAAGTCGATATGGTCGTATCACTCATAAACGCTGTATATCTCTTACAGCAGGACGTTATGTTTGGAAGCGACTTCACGATACAAGTTTTATAAAGGGAGTGATATTTTGGGACTTTTCAAACGAAGTAAAAAAAGAGATACCGAAAACATCGGTCCTAACGATCTGCTTCTCAAAGCCCTGATAAATAACGAGACTATCACACGAGAAAAAGCTATGACAGTTCCGGCAGTAAGCGGAGCAGTTGACTTTATTTCTGGTTCGATAGCGTGTATGCCTGTAAGGCTATTCAAGTATGAGGACGGCGAAGTCGTCGAGCAGAAGGGTGACAGGCGGTGCAAGCTCCTTAATACCGATACCGGAGATACTCTTGACGGCTTCCAGATGAAAAAAGCCATAGTCGAGGACTATCTTATGGGAAAAGGCGGCTACGCTTACATACAGCGCAGCGGAAACGACTGTACAGGTATTTTCTACGTACAGGATATATACGTTGTTATTATGAAAATGTATTATCCAATATTCAAGCAGTTTTGGATTGACGTAGAGGGCGCAAGATACGAGCCGTATGAGTTCTTGAAGATTCTCAGGAACACAAAGGACGGAGCGTCCGGCGTAGGTATTACCGTAGAAGTCTCCAAAGCACTTGAAACGGCATACCAGACGTTGCTGTATCAGCTCGGACTGGTTAAAAAGGGCGGCAATAAAAGAGGATTTTTGAAGTCGCAAAGGAAGCTCGGACAGGACGAAATTGACACGTTAAAAAGGGCTTGGGCTAATCTATACAGCAACAACGAAGAAGCCGTTGTGGTGCTGAATAATGGCCTTGAATTTCAAGAAGCAAGCAATACCAGCGTCGAAATGCAGCTAAATGAGAGCAAAAAAGCCTTTTTGGACGAAATAAACGCTATTTTCCACATCTATCCGGACGACTTTGAAAGAACCTTCAAAGAAGCAATTTACCCGATTGTAAAGGCGTTTGAGACGGCTTTGAACCGAGATTTGCTGCTTGAAAAGGAAAAA
>JAEEHZ010000156.1 GCA_016281115.1 Clostridiaceae bacterium
GCGGCATGGGTGCAAGCACGCTCCAGAACGGGACCGCCGAGCGACGCAAACGCGCCTGTGTCGGAAACAACGCTTGCCTTAACGCCCTGTATAATTCCGTTTTCGTCACAGCCCATTGTAAAATCCATCTTAAAGGGATGACGTTTCGGATGAATAAGTATTGATTCCGCTCTGCTAAGCTTGACCTTGACAGGTACTCTTGCTACATATGCAATCAAAGCGGCGTGGTGCTGAACGGACATATCTTCTTTTCCGCCGAAGCCGCCGCCTACAAGCTGGTTTTCAACAAGGCAATGATCATAATCTACGCCGAGCATCTGAGCGCACTCGTGAAGCGTGGTATGCGCGCTTTGGTCGGTTGTTAAAAGCTTGACACCGCCGTTATCAAGCGGCAGCGCAACACAGCACTCAGGCTCCAAAAACGCGTGCTCAGTCCACGGAGTTTCAAAATGGTGCGAAAGCACAAACTTTGAGTTTTTTATGGCTTCTTCTGCGTTGCCTCTGGAAACATGCTTATAGGCTTGTACGTTGTTTTCATCAGTTTCAAATACAAGCGGTGCGTTTTCCTGTGCCGCTTCTTCCGGGTTATGAACTGCGTCTAAAACCTCATATTCTACCTTAACAAGCTTTTTGGCGGCTTCAAGTGTTTCTCTGTCTTTTGCGCACACCAAAGCAACGGAATCGCCCAAATAGTGCGTTATCTCACCAACCGGTATCAATGTAGGCTGGTCTTTTTTTATATGTCCTACGTAGTTTTTGCCGGGTATATCCTTTGCCGTTAGAACGCATACCACTCCGGGTAGGCTTTCCGCCTCTGTTGTGTCTATCGAAATCACACGGGCGCGAGGATATTCACTGCGAACGGCACTGCCGTAGCACATACCGTCCACATATACATCGTCCGGGTATTTTCCGTAGCCCTGGACCTTTTCGGCAACGTCTATACGCTGCACACGGGAGCCGACCTCAAAATCTTTTTCATCGGAAGGTATTTTTCCTTCTCTGATTATCTTTGCGGCAAGCAAAATTCCGTCTATTATTTTTACATAGCCCGTACAGCGGCATATGTTGTTTCTTATGGCAAAAGCCGCTTCTTCCCTTGTGGGATTTTGATTAACGTCTATAAGCGATTTTGCCGCCATTATCATACCGGGTATGCAAAATCCGCACTGCACTGCACCCGCTTTACCGAAAGCGTATGTATAAGCCTCTTTTTCAAAATCCGATAAGCCCTCAACGGTAATAACGGATTTTCCTTCCATTTTATCTGTTTGTAAAATACATGCCTTTGTGAGCTTTCCGTCAACAAGAACGTGGCAGGTACCGCACGCACCCTCGCTGCATCCGTCCTTTACGCTTGTAAGCTTAAGCTCATCGCGCAAATATCTGATAAGCTTTTGATTTTTTTCTACCGTAACGGGCTTTCCGTTAACTGAAAATACAGCCATACAGCATACTCCTCTTTGAGTTTGTTTAAACAAATCATATTTAATGTTCAAGTGTGCCATCATTTTATTAATTTTAACATATCAGAGTAAAAAAATCAATTATAAAGCCGCCATTTCGTTATTCTATTATTCAAATCACGCTCTGAAAAAACAAGTCCGCAAATCGGCGTAAGCTGACTTGCGGATCTGTAAATCATTATGTATTATTTCTTCTTGAGAGTGAGCTCAAATTCTCCGTCTTTTTTCGTTACTTCAACATCGTACTTTTGAGAATTTGCATATCTTGTGATATTCTCAACGCATACCATGCTGTCCACCTGAACCTTGAGTTCATTTGGGGAAGATTTTTTTACTTCATTCTGTACCATGACTACGGGCATGGGACAGCTTAAACCTCTGGCATCGATCATGCTTTTTTAGCCTCCCTCTGTTTAAGTGTATTAATTATTGATATTATAAGCAATACGGCAAAGCCGATAGCTACTGCTATTTTTCCTGCGTCGCCTATTCCGCCGACAACGAGTGTTTTACCGTCTTCGGCGAGCTTATCTGCGCCGCCTGCGAGACCGAAGTTATGCGCAAAAGCCGCGCCTACTATCATACCGAGTACTGTAACTGCACTGTCGCCGTTGCCTTCGCCCGCGAGTATGAGCTGTCTTAAGGGGCATCCTCCGAGCAACACGCTGCCCCAGCCGACAAGAACCATGCCTAAAAGGTTCCAAAGCTGGCTTGAGTGTGCGATGGGCTGGAGATTTGCGGAAAAGCCCTTGAAGTTGCCGAGAATAATGTTGCCTACGAGTACAACAAGGAAAATCACACCAAAGCCTGCGAGCAAATTGAAATCCTTAAACATAACAGCGTCACGCATACCGCCTACCATGCAAATGCGTGATCTCTGAGCAAGCGCGCCTACAACAAGGGCAACCAAAAGCGAC
Organism: Clostridiaceae bacterium; assembly: GCA_016281115.1. Lineage (GTDB taxonomy): Bacteria > Bacillota > Clostridia > Oscillospirales > Acutalibacteraceae > JAEEHZ01. Next base: position 2,384 of record JAEEHZ010000156.1, read on the forward strand.
AAAATAAGCGGAGCGTGCTTTGAGCCGGGACCCTCCTCAGAGAAAGCCAAAACCGAAGGCACTGCGATAAGAAGCACGAGTAAGCCTATCATAATTCCCGGTAAAGCGATGCCGTCACTTAATGTAACTGCGTGACTGCGCTTGAGCGAAAAACCTTTTTTGAGGAAGAATATTCCTATCAAAATGCCGAGAGCAAAGCCTACAAGACCTACAAACGCGTTAAGGTCGCCGCCGCCCATACGAAGGACCATTCTCAAAGGACAGCCGAGGAATACGAGCGCGCCTATCATAACGAATGCACCGATAATAAAACGTGTGGCAGGTGAAGAACCGGCTTTGGGCTTAAACTCGCCTCTGATAACGGCTAATATAGTTGAGCCTAAAACAAGACCTATGATTTCGGGGCGGATGTACTGAACAACGGGGGCTGTGTGCATTTTTGTCGCGCCTGCTATGTCACGCAGGAAGCAAGCGATACAAAAGCCCATGTTTGCGGGGTTGCCGAACGCTGTAAGCACCAGTGCGGCTATGCCTATAACAGCACCGGTTATCAGAACCCACAGATTGATTTTCTTACTCATAGATATTTCTCCTTTGTATGAATAAAAATTTGATATGGGGCAAATTTACTGTTTATATACAAAATCCGCCCGCACTTATCGTTATTTATTCTAAAATATAACGGTATATATGTCAAACACATAATTTCGATAAAGTGCAATAATTATCGACTTTTTCGATAATTATTCAATCTTCTCTTACAAATTGGGACACAAACGCCTGCTCCTTATCACTGAGCGAAATGTCATTTTTATAGACCATATATATTTTTCTGATCAGGGGCTTTTCGTCTATTTCAAATTTAAGGATCTCGCCCGATTTTACTTCATCGTTGACTGCAAGCTCAGACATTACGGCAACGCCTATTCCGCGCTTAACCATTTGCTTTTGGGCTTCAAGATTATTAACTCTCGCCGATATATCAAGCTCCTTTACGGAAAAGCCCATTCCGCTTAAATAATTATCGAGAGTTCTGTCAGTACCGGACCCTTCTTCGCGCACTATCATGGGATTATTTAAAAGTTCTTTCCCTAAAACACCGCATTTTTTATGTTGCTTGAAATGAGTATTATTTTGTGTTATAAGCACAAGCTTATCATTCACAACAGGTGTATATGTATAGCCGTTTGACTCCATTACTGCACCTACAAAGCCGATACGCACCGCACCCTCTTTTAACAGCCTGTGTATCTCTGCCGAATCGCCGCCCCTTATCTCAAATCGGATATCGGGTTTTTCTTTTTTGAACATCTCTATATACGCCGGCAATACGCATTGCGACGGTACTGTAGATGCGCCTAAAAGCAGTCTGTTGCCATTATGCTTTGCATTGAAAAGTGTTGTAAGCTCTCCGCAATCAAAAAGTATTCTTTTTGCTATGGGATATACACGCTCGCCATCCGGCGTTAAGCGCACGGAGTGCCTGTTTTCCCTTACGAATAGCTGTCTGCCTAATATATTTGATAACTCGCTTATATGTGCGCTCAGAGTAGACTGGCTTAAAAATACCGATTCTGCCGCACGTGAAAAGCTGCCGTGTTCAGCAACCGCCACAAATGCTTCTAATTGTTTAAGCGTAACAGATGACATTATTTTCACCTACTTAAAAATATGTTGTATAAATAAGCTTAATGCAAATAAATACGCGCGCCGCCGCTGTATTTTTTAACAGTGCCTATTCTTTGCGCCGACGGAACAACGCCTCTGAGTTCCTCATATAATGCATCTGCATCATCGGGATGCACGGCGATAAGCAAGCCTCCGGATGTCTGCGGATCATAAAGCATATCCTGTTTCGCAAGCTCAATGTCGCCGCTGTCTACATACGCTTCGGCGAAATTTCTGTTGCGGTACATACCCTCGGGCAAAATGCCCATGCGCGCAAATTCCAACGATTCTTCAATTAAATCTATATCATTTACATTAATATGTATCTCAACATCGCTGCCTTGTGCCATTTCACAGCTATGCCCCAAAAGAGCAAAGCCCGTTACATCCGTACAGGAATGAACGCGATATTTTACCATAGCGTCTCGTGCCGATTTATTAAGCGTAGTCATAAGCTTTATCGCAAATTGCATTGTTTCTTCAGATACAAGGTCCGCTTTAGCCGCTGTTGTCAAAATTCCTATACCAATGGGCTTTGTGAGCAGCAAAACGTCGCCCTCTTTGGCACCGCTGTTTGTAAGCACCCGATCGGGATGAACAAAGCCTGTCACCGCAAGGCCGTATTTAGGCTCGTCGTCCAGAATGCTGTGACCGCCCGTTATTATAGCGCCTGCCTCATACGCTTTGTCATAGCCGCCTCGCAATATTTGATGCACCGCTTCCTTCGGCAGATCCTTCGGTACAGCCATGATATTTAGCGCGAGCTTTGGCTCGCCGCCCATCGCGTACACATCGGAAAGCGCGTTTGTCGCCGCTATTGCGCCGAATGTATAGGGATCGTCGGCTATAGGCGGAAAAAAATCCACGGTTTGCACTAATGCCAAATCATCCGACACTTTATACACGCTTGCATCGTCGCTTTTATCAAAGCCAACGAGGAGATTGGGATCACTTCGCACCTTTATTCCCTCAAGCAGCTTGGCAAGTACGCCTGCGCCGACCTTTGCGCCGCATCCGGCACAATTTGCAAGCTTTGTAAGCTTCACTTTGTTTTCCATGTTAAAATCCCCCTTTTTCCGTGTATAAATGAAGTATTGCCTCCAAAACGCCTCCTGCAACAGCAAGCGCTTTATCAGATACCGTATAGCAGTATTCTTTTTTGCCCCTCGGGTCAACGTCTCCTGCTTTCATACCTTTGTATGTTTTAGTTCCGTCCGCGAGCAAGCCGCGTAAAACTCCGCTTATAGTGCACTTCATTGGTTTATCACCCACATAGCCGACAATATCGCCTGCTTGAACTTCATCTCCTATACTGTGAGTTCCTCTGAAAATGCCGTCATCAGGCGCGCGAAGCACTCGCTCACCCGCGAAACCTCCTATAAGCCCCGGTATATTAGTGTTCGGGAGCGCGCTGCCTTTGTAGATAACACGCCCTAATGTGTGTCCTCTCATTGTTTCCACAACAGCGTGACAGTCAACGCCTGCCTCAAAGCCCGGTCCCACACCTATGACGATTGGCGCGTCTGTTATTTTGGTTCCTAAATTACGCTTTGCAAGTATAGCGTCTATTAACACATCGGGGCATAACTCTTCACGGCATTTGCAATCGGGATCGGCAAACACAGGCAAAATGTCTCTTTTCATAAGCTCCCTTGCGTGAGTGATATTTTCCGCAAGCTGTGCGCTTACGTCTTCCACATCTGCACGTCTGTTCACTACAGCCTCAGAAAAGGACACTGTGCGCCTTATACTTGTGGGATGCTCTATGTCGGTCATGATAACATCAAATCCGCTGTGCCAAAGCCGAAGTGCTATACCGCTTGCAAGGTCTCCGGCTCCTCTTATGAGCGCAAGCATATGTATTCCTCCTTCTTAAGGCTGCCTGCTACGGTCGGCATATCAAGCATACTTGCAAGTGTACGTGCATTATTTAAAGCCGCTTCATCTTCTGCTTTATTTATATATAAACAGTCTCCAAAGCCCTCTTTTGTTATAACACGCCTTACCGTTTCCGGTGTTACGGGCGAGTGTATGTCAACTCCCGTAATTTCCGCATATAATTCCGGTCTGTGGCAAATTTTGGATACAGGCTTTCCGAAAGCATCCGCTCCAATTACAAGAACAGTTAAGTTTGTGTTTTTGGGAATAACAGGCTCATATTCCGCATGGGCCTTAAGCGGAAGCTTATGCGCGCCGTCAGCTTCAACTATAATATAATCGGCAAGTCTTTTTAGTTTTTCAAATCCTATACCGGGTGCCGCAAGCTTACCCCCGGCGGTTTTTGTACCTGCACAAATCACTCGATGCGTTTGTAATGCTTCGGCAATGCTTTCTTCCGACGCGTCAGTTAAAACATAAAAACCTTCCGGCTTGTAAATCTTAGTAGATGTGCATATAATAACAGTACCTAAAGCCGATAACTCGTTTGCAAGCTTGTACATTAATGTGGTTTTTCCGCCGCCGCCTATAAGTGCGGTAATGCCGTGTTTTATATTCAGCATTTGAGAAATTTTCATTTCAGTGTACCTCTGTGTTTTACTCATCAAATCATAATTTCGTAAAATCCCGCGTATTCAATTCCTGATTCGTTCAGTGCGGCTTTAAGGCTTTCTGCGCACTCAACTGCCGAACGCCACGCTATTCCGCAATCGGCTGTAAGCGCGCGTGGTGCTGAGAACAGCTTTCCTTCAATGCCCTTTTCCATACAAATCTTTTCAGTCGCCATGGCTTCGGCTGTTGTGTAAAATGTTATCACAATACATTTTTGCTTTTCTTTCATTATAAGCTTCGTCCCTTTGCTCATAGATACGTTACGGATATTCTGTCAACAATACAACGAGAATATTATATCAAAGAAGTGCCTGCTTTTCAAGGATTTTTGAACACAACATTGACGGCAAGGTAAAAACGGGATATAATAAGGCAGTAAAATGACAAAAAGGGGTGCAAAATTATGGATAATAAGCTTTATGCAAAAATTACGGTGCGTTTGTTTACCGATGACAAGTGCTTCGGTCCCGGAATAGCCACGCTTTTATATCGCGTAGATGAACACAGATCTTTGCGCTCGGCGGCAATATCTATGGGCATGGCGTATTCCAAAGCGTGGACCATATTAAAAAGCTCGGAAAAGCTGCTCGGATTTAAGCTGCTCA